>JACMIU010000270.1 GCA_014380985.1 Armatimonadota bacterium
ATAATCGTCGCGGCAAGGCTTCGTTTGTCGGGCAGAATGAACGTGTCGGGTATCGTTTGGAACCGTGCCATGCAACGCGGCGTGAGCGACACGACGCGGCAATCGGCAAGGGTAAAAGCGCGGGTGATTCGCTTGGTGAACTCGGTCGCTGTCTGTGTCTGCGCCGGGTCTTTATCGCTACGAACGCCGCCAATCTTTGCGCCCGTGTGCGAACTGCCGGAAAACAGCAGGGCGCGAAGTTCGGCTTCTTCGTCGGCGTCAAACAGCGATAACTGGTTTGGGCTTTCGTCCGGGAAAACGACACGGTGTACGCGCCCGCCACCGCCACCGCAAACCGTGAACGACGGCTTTTCCGGTTGGTAGACTTGCGGCGGTCTATCTCCTGCCGACGTGCCTTCTACCAGAATGGCACGGGGCATATGCGACGGGCGAAACCCGCAAACCTGTTGCGTCGCTGTGAACGCCGGTTCGACGGTGGTTCGTAGCGTAGCATCTCGGCAAACATTGTGCGTGTCGCAAAGAACGGTTTCAATAAAATCAACAGGCAACCGCTTCAACTGCCACGGCGCAAGCGCAGATTCCTCGCACGTCGGCAACAGGTCTGCTATCGCGTCGTACCACCCTAAGCGCGGCGTCGGCGTCGGGAGCGGGGGCAGGTAGCCGTCCAGCGACGCCCGAAGTATCAACCGCTTGCGTGATTGCGGAACCCCGAAGTCGGCGGCGTTCAAAACCGAATCCTGCACAAAGTAGCCGAGCGCGTCAAGCCGGTCGGTGATGAGTTTGTACGCGGCGAAGTCTTTGTACTGCGCTACGTTCTCAATGAATACGTGCCGGGGGCGAATCTCATCTATCGCCCGCGCCACCGCTGCGCCGCACGAAATATCAAGTTCGGATTCGCCCCGGTTGCGGTTCGCCACCGAAGCGCGGGTGCAGACCGGCGACGCCATCAGCAAGGTTGCCCCGGCGTAGGGGCGGTAGTCCACGTCGCGCACGTCGGCAACGCGCAGGGAATCGGAGCGAATAAAGTTGCGGGCGTAGGTTTCGGCAATATCTTCGTCGTATTCGACTGCCAGCACGGGCTTGTACCCGGCTTGCATCGCGCCGAGCGTGGAGATACCGCCGCCCGCGAACAGGGACACCACGGTACTGGACAAATGCGAAGCATTTTCCACTTTAGAAGGTTGCATATTCGCCCAATCCTTCCCGCTCGCGCCGCGCTCTGTCTACTTCCGCATAATTGCCGCTCACGGGTTGCGTCGGCGCGGCGTTTTCGTCGGCGACGCCGGTTAGCCAAGCAAAAGTACGACCGCTCACCACGCCACGAATCACGCGCCGCGAAACGCCATAATGCCCGGCAAGCGTTTGAATAAACTCGCGGGAGACGCGCCGCAAATCGGCGACGCGCCCGCGAATCTCTTGCACGTCGTAAGCCGAAAGCCGCGAACCGCCGCGCATGATTTTGTCCGTACCGCGTGTCCACGCGTCCGCCCCGCGTTCGTTGTAGAACTTCTCGACGAACACGATTTTGCTTTGCGCGTTTTGGTTGCCGTGCCGCGCCTTCTCGACACACTCGCGGTTGTTTTGCGTCGCGGTTCCCAAGTACAGGTGCGCCGGGTTCACGCAACCGGGATTGTCGCAGGTGTGGCACACCATCAAGCCGGGGGGCGGGTATTCGCCGTTATGCAGGGCATAGGCGACGCGGTGAGCGGCAAGCGTTCGCCCGCTCGCCCAAAACTGCCCGTAGCCTTTTTCTTCCCGTGATGCTGTCCAATTCCAGCAGTCGTCGGGTTCCGCGCCAACTTCGTACTTTGCTTCAAACCGCTTCCTAAGGGCGGCATCCGTGCTTTGCACGGATGCCGCCCGAATCGGCGAGCCGCAAGCCGTGGTACATTCGCGTTCGGAATCGACCGTAGTTCGCGCTTCGTTCGTTTCGATGGTTGGGGTCGCTACCATGCCGCGCCCCCTTCCATCGCTTCGGCAAGTTCGTTCGTACCGAACGAACGGTCCTGCCACCACGAGGTTTTGGTTTGTGCGTCTTTGGTCATCGTGACGGCTTTATTGGTTCGGAGCCGGGTCAGGGCGGCGACTAACAGCGTTCCGATTTGCTCGGTGTCGTGCGTGTCAGCGAACGCGGAAAGCGCGGCTTCGTGCAGGGTTTGGTATGCGGTCGGTTCGGTTTTGCCGATTAGTTCAGCACCGACGAACAGCGCGAAATCATCTACCGGATCGGCGGGCGGCATCGCGAGCGGTTCGGGGTCGGCGGTCGGCGCGTCGGGCGTAAGGGACTTACGCCCCTGTGCGACCAGCGTATCCCGGTTCGTCGTGTCCCGGCGCGAGGGCTTGAAACCGTCTAAGCGTTGCACCATATCAAAAGCGCGGCGGCGGGCTTCACACGGTGTTTGGTAGGTATTCATGACGCCTCACTTTCGGACGGAGTGAACCCCGCCGCGCTCGCCACGTCACGAAGCGTACTGAACCCGTTTGTTTTCGTCGGCGCGGCATTGAACCGTTCGGTTCGCGCCCGCTTCCCGCTATCGGTGTATCCAGCCAGTCCGCGAATCATTTCCCGCGCTTTTTGCCGCGAGTCGCTTTCGCCCGTGCCGACAATTTGTAAAATCTTTTTGCCGGTTGTGGGGTCGGTGGTTACGCCGTCGCGGTGCGCTTCGGCAGCGGCACGAATACTCGCCGCGTCGCGCTTCGCTTCCAGCGCGAACCGGGGTAGTACCGCCGTGTCGGTTTGTTCGCGCACTGCGTCAACTGCTTTCTTGACTTCGGCAACCGACGGGCGGAACGTGTGATTTTCTCGTAAGTTGGCAAACACGGCGCGGCATTGTTCGCCGGTTAGTGGCAAGCATATCCGCCCGTAGTCGCGGGTATCGTGGCTATCCCATTTGCGGGCATCGCGCGCCGCCGCAAAGTGTGAACGAATGAGCGCAAGTAGGTTCTCGACGTGCCGGGGCAGTGTCGGCAGATCGGTTTGCGGCGCGGCGTTGGCGAAAGCGATAAGCGCGGCGCGGTCGGAGTCTACGGCAGGTAGGTTACTCATCAAATCCGTCTCCTTCGGTCACAAGTTGGTGAAACGTGGTGCGTACATCCTCGCGGGCTTGCTCAAACGTCGGCGGGCTGTTCCTCG
>JACMIU010000271.1 GCA_014380985.1 Armatimonadota bacterium
CCCGCGATGCGGCATACTGCCGTTCTCAGGGGGGCGAGATCCGCCGCCGTATCAAGGCATATGGTGATGCATTCCGGCAAGCGATGTGGCAACTCCTCCTCGGAATCGCACAATTCTAATTTTTTGCCGGTGACACTGCGAAGCACTTCCTTGACAAAGGCACGGTCACGTGCTTCCTGCGCCGCCCGCTCGGCTTCAGCACGTTTGCGCTCGGATATATCGCGCTGAATAGCAATCCAATGCGTGCAAAAACCCGCATTGTTATTGACGGTGTGGGCACTGATCTCGACCCAGAAGGAAGAACCATCCTTGCGGTAGTTTAACAGTTCTACGGTGAACGGTTCCCATGCGCTCAGTTGCTGACGAATATAGGCAAGAGTTTGCGGGTTTGTATTTTCGCCTTGAAGCATTCGCGGCGTCTGTCCGATGATTTCACACGCCTCGTAACCGGTCATTTGTGTGAACGCCGGGTTGACATACACGACAAGGGGACCCGGTAAATCAACTGGTTCCGCCTCGGTGATGAGTATGACATCGTTGGCATACAGCACGACCGATTCGAGAAGCCGCAACCGCTCTGCTTCCGGCTCCTGCTCTACGAGTGAGTTTTGCAAAATATCGCTTTGTACGGAATTAAAAGAACTCGTTTCGTTATCGGGAATGTTTATTTCGGACAAAGTTTGCCTTTCCGCGTAAGTAGTTTACCGCACCTTGCAAAAAACCGGCGTGTGTTATTTCGCGTATCGCGCCAGCATGGCTTTTGCCGCTCGCTCTACGCCTTGTGCCTGTTCGCCGCGACCTGTGCTTCGGTATAGGTCGCCGCAACACGAAAGCGTGATAATCGCATATAGGTCATGCGGGTTGGGCGATCTTTCCCATGTGGCAACGGCGCGAAGCAATAGCGGTTCCGCTTCGTCGTAGCACCGTTCGGAAAGAAACAGCGTTGCGAGATGCGTCAGACACCTTGCAACCTCCGGCGAACCCGAACCGCACACGGTCTCCCAGATGAGCAGGGCGTCCCGATGACCGGCTTTCGCCTCCGCCGTTTTCCCCAAACCTTTGCGCGTCAGTGCCAGCGCGTCTAAAATCCGCGCCACGTTCGCGTTAGTGCGGGTTTTGTGCTTGGCGATATACACTGATAGAAGATTAACATAAACCGTCTCGGCAGCCCGGTAATCTTTGGCGGCGCGTAGCAACTCACCTAACTGTTCTTGAAGCGCGAAAACTTCGGCGGGGTCTTCCTGCGACGACGCCGAAAGCACGGCAATCGCACGGCGAAGAAGCGGAAGCGCGTCCTCATGCTCCCCGCGCATCGCGTGAATCGCGGCGAGTGCGGCGAGTTTGCGCCCGGTTTCGGGATGGTCGGCTCCGCAGTGCCAAACGCTTTGAGCGAGTGCCGATTCGGCATCGGCTAAGAGAGGGGCAAGATTTCCCCCATTCGCGGCACGAAGCACGGAGCGACGCCGCCATTGTTGTTTTACCTGTTGGCAAACCGCGTTCAGCCATCCCATGATTGATTTTTTGGTCACATCCACACCTTTTACTTGCTTTTTTACTATGCTTTACCTATTCTTTAGAATGGTATCGTCTTTTGAGGAGAGTGCAAGCCTTCCCACTACGTTGTGAAATAATTCACCGCCAGACCGCGTTTCGATAAAGCCGTTCGGTAAGGTCAATAACCGGTATTGCGGTTGCCGCGTCGTATAAATCGTTCGGCGAATCCGGCGTGGCGAACGATCTGCCAACGCGAATCGCTTCCACAAACGCCGCATCGGGAAGCGGAACGCGAAACGGCACGGCGTCCTGAAACTCGCTTTCGCCCCCGGCGCGTCGCAGGTAGAGTTCCGCCGGGCTGTCCTCACGCTGTAGCCAACCGGCGGTTCCGTTCGCGCCAAAGATTCGTATCTCCTCGATTTCCTCCGTCGCGTCGCCGAGAAGCGTCATATCGGCGTGCAAGCCACCGGCGAGCGACAACTGAACCAGTGCGCGAATATCCACATCCACATCGCCGCTGGCGTCGGTCGCCCGCATCAGTTCCACGGACGCTGATAAAACCGGCGCGTGTCCCGCGAGATCCAACACCAAGTCCAGCATGGAAACGCCGTTGTCTAAGAGAAAACCGCCCCCGGTTGCCGCGTGCATCCGCCATGTCCGCAAATAACGATCTTGCCACGGTTGCGAGCGCAGAATGTGAACGTGCGTTAGTGGGGCGATTTGTCGTGCCGCGTGAAGCAAAAAGCGGGCGTGACCGCGACTGCGCCGGGTGTAGGCGACAAACAAAGCGAGGTTGGCGGCACGTGCCTCAGCGACGAGTCCGGCTGCCTGTGCCGCCTCGGTGACAAACGGCTTCTCGCAAAGGACATGAACGTCCGCCGCAAGCGACGCGCTAATCTGCGCCGCGTGTAGTCCGTGCGGGGTGCAAAGCACGACGCCATCAACAATCTTTGCTTCCAACAGATCCTGCTCAGAGCGAAACAAGCGGGGACGCGGCGTGATTTTCGCCGCCATTCGGGAGAGTGCCGCCGCGTCGGGGTCGCAGATGGCAACGATGCTGACGTTTTCCTGTGACAAGCGTTCGCGGTGTACTTCGCCGACCTGCCCACAACCAACCAACGCGATACGTGGGCAGTCTATCGCAGGGCGCAAAGCCGTATTGAGGGGGGCGATAACCGTGTCTGGATTCATGGTACGCCGGTTCTATTCGGCGTGAAACACCAGTTTTCCTGCACAGTCCGCGACCGTGTACGGGAAAGTTATCCGCCTTTGAACGACGTGAGTTGCTTTTCGACTTCGGCGTTGCCAACGCGAAACACTTGCTTCACGATACCGACGCCGGGAACGAACCAGCGCGATGCCGGGAAAGTGACGGTATTGCCCTCGATAATCGTGGTGAGCGCGGTATCCACGCGGTACGCGGTGAATTTACCGGCGGGTGTTACTACTTCGCGGGGCGCGTGAACGCGGCTGTAGGCTTGCGCCGGTGCTTTCGCGCCTTTGAAGGTGATTTCCCCCTCCCACTTATACTCCGCGCCTTCGGGAGCCTGTGTGCGAAGCAGGAGCATCGGAGGCGACATCAGCATTTTTTCGGCTCCGCCCGCCGCGACTAAAGACAAAGATTCGGGCTTGACCTGAAAAATCTCGCTCCGATATGCCTTGCCGTTCTGATACATCGTCAGCGTCGTGGCATTCGTAACCCCGTTCATCGTGCGCGGCTCATCCACGCGCACCGACTCCGTGTTTAATTTGTCCATCGCCCGAACCGCCATTTCCCATCGGCGTTCCTTGCCGGTCGGAAAAAGCAGGGTAATCGGATCCTTCACGACAGGCTTCTTTTCGCTTTCGCGGTTGGGTGTACGGAAAAACGCGCTGTCCGCGCCGCCATCCGCGCCATCCGACCGGCATCCGCCGAGGAGAAGAACCGGAACAAGAGCGGGCAGAAGCAAAATCGTTATGTGTTTCATTATTTCTTGGTTCCGTCGCTTAGCAGGGTGGTATAGGTCGCACGGCATATCTCGTTCAGGTTGCGCTGTGCCTGTACGCCGTTTTGGTCGTCCGGCATTACAATCGTATAGATGCGTAGAATCACGTTCTGGTCGCCTTTCACCACCGAACTGTAGCCGGTTTGTAGTCGTGCGCCCATATCGCGGAAGTTACCCATCCGTGCGGCGGTCGCCGTTTCGCCTTTGCGCGTCTGCGTCCAGTAATACA
>JACMIU010000272.1 GCA_014380985.1 Armatimonadota bacterium
GTTTTCTCTGGCTCAAAGGGCGTTGCTCCGATTGCAAAAAGCCGATTCCGTGGCGCGACTTTGCGATGGTGTTGTTGACCGCGTGTACATGGGTCGCTATTTTCCACCGCTACAACGGCGATAATTTGGTGTCGTGGGTCAACGTCGTGATGCTCGCCTTGTTCGCGTCGGTACTGATAGCGGCGGTTTTCATTGATTTAGACCATTTTATTGTGCCAGAGACGCTAAACCGCGTTGGTGTAGTTATCGGGTTGGGACGCGATTTGTTGGTGCTGGGCGTGGCGTTTTTGCTCGTTAGTATCGCCCTGCCGGATTTCGGCGGACGCTGGAACCCGGCGCAAGTATGGCGCGAGACGGTTGCCGCGCATACCTATTTCGGCTGGCTACCGCGTGGCTTTGTCGGCGCGGCGTTGTATGCCGGTGTGCTGTGGCTGGTGTCGTTTTTCGGTTTTTTGGCGTATGCCCGCGAGGAAAACGAATCGCTTTTCGACACGGCGCGACGCTTTTTTTCCCGGCAGGAAGATGAGTTAGTGACGCCGAATGCTGGTATGGCGGTATTACCCGCCACCGCGCCCGCCGCCCCGGAAGAAGAGGAAGACGATTCGCCGCCGATTCGATTGCGCTTTTCGCCCGGCTTTATCGTGCTACTTTCCGCGGGGCTACTATACTACGTGGTCGGGGCGTGGAGTTTGCTTCTGGTCGTGATAACTCTGTTCGCCTTTGTCGCCCTGACGCGAACGCCGACCGAAAGCGCGACCGATGCCCTGCGCCGATTCTTCCGCGCCGACGATTTGCCCTACGAGTACGACGCCCCGGCGCAAGAACTATCCTCCCCGGCTCCCGCGTCCGCGCAGAAAACCGCCGAAGCACCGTTGATTACCGGGCAGAACGTCGGCGATGTGTGGAACAACGCACCGGTAGACACCGCGCCGGTCGTCGCGCCCCCCGGGTCCGACGCCCCGCCGTCGTTCGCGGAAACGCAAGCCGAAGCCGATCAGTTCGCCAAAGAAGCCGAAACCGGAGCGCACGGCGGAATGGGCTTGGGCGACGCCAAACTTGCCATCACGATTGGCGCGATTCTGGGTCCCGGTCAGGCGATTTTGTCGCTTCTGTTCGCGGCGTTCTTCGGCGCGGCGACCGGACTGATTTTGAAAGCCGTGCATGGCAAAAACACGATGCGCCTTGCCGTGCCGTTCGTGCCGTTCATGGCGGCGGGTGCGTTCGTCTGCCTCCTGTTCGGCGAGCAAATCATTAAGTGGTACGCACAGTTTTACGCCCCGCTTCCCGCCGTGACCGCGCCGGAAAACGCGAGCGGCAACACCCCCCGTGTCCGCGCCGACGGAACCGTCGAGTTGCCGAGCGACCGCAACCTGCCGCGACGGTGAAGGTGAGCGGTACGCGAGGCGTCTAACCGGGGGCGGCGCGTTGCGACCGTTTTAAGGAAACCATATGATTCACGCGGTTCGTTGGACTGGCGCAGTGTGCGCCCTTCTCTCCCTCTCACCGGTGCTGGCGGCGGAAACCGAACCGACGCGGCTTCCCGTGCGCGAGGTGACGATTTTCAAGGACGGCTACGCTTTTGTGTCCCGCGAAGGCAAACTGCCGGTTGGTGCAAACGGCGTGGCGGTTCTGGACGAACTGCCGATTCCCGTACTCGGCACGTTTTGGACGTATTCGGCGGACAAAGGTATAACCGTTCGCGCCGTGACCGCGGGGCGCGTCGAAACCAAAACCGCACGGGATGCCGCGAGCATCGCCGAACTGATTACGGCGAATATCGGCGCAAAGGTTAGTATTCATGAGACCGGCGGCGCAAATGCGTACCCAGCAACGATTTTCGACGTGCGCGGCAACACTATTTTGCTGAGCGTGCCAGAGGGACTACACCCGGTTCCCTTCGATCGCGTCTTCGAGGTGACTATCTTGTCGCCGAACCCAAAACTCACCCTTCCCGAAACGCAAACGCGCCCGCAACTGCGGCTATCGCTCGGCGGGGCGAAGCCGGGCGGCACGGCAACCCTCGGCGTGACGTACCTGCAAAGCGGCTTGCGCTGGATTCCCGGCTACAAAATCGTGCTGAGCCCCGCGACAAACACGGCAAAAGTTTCGCTTCAAGCTACGCTCGTGAACGATTTAGCCGACATGGAAAACGTCGCCGCGAACTTAGTTGTCGGTGCGCCGAAGTGGGACTTCAAAAACACGACCGACCCCATTGTCCTGCAGGAAACGCTTACGCTGGTATCCTCGGTGTCCTCGGTGCGTGAGGTAAACGCATATCGCTACTCGAACGCGATACAAACACAGGTCGGCAGTGGTGCCCTCTACGACACGAATGCGGATGCGGCATATACGCAAAACAAGGCAAGCGACGCGCCACAAGTCACGGGGAGCGAGAGCAAGGAAGATTTCTTCGTGTTCTCGGTTAAAAACGTGACAATGAAGCGTGGCGAACGCATGGTGATTCCCGTCGCCGAGTTTAGCCTTGCATA
>JACMIU010000273.1 GCA_014380985.1 Armatimonadota bacterium
CAGCACCAGAACGTTCGCGCCGAAAACGGCAAGCAGTACGGCGATTTGCCACAGTTCGTAGACTACGTCTATCTGCGCCGCGTCGCGCAGGTCAACGCCGCGATAGTTGCCGAAACCGCGTCCGCACCCGCGCCGCCTGTGAACGTTCATATCGTCGGCGATTTATCGGCAACCACCACGCTTCTGTGGGACGCTTCGCCGGAAGCCGTGGCGGGTTACGAAATCCTGATTCGCCGCACCACCGCGCCGGACTGGGAACGCACCGTTTCCGTGGACGCCAACGCGAAACGCGCCGCGCTTGCGTTCAGCAAAGACGATTACCTGTTCGCGGTTCGCGCCGTGGGAAAAAACGGGGCGCGGGGCTTGCCGGTGGTTCCAGTCGCGGCGGTTGGGCGGTAAACCGTTCCGTGTGTAGTCGGCGGCTAAACCCGCTGACCGAACCTTCGGGCGACGAAAACCCGAGTCGCCCGGTTAATCCTCCCACTGCGATATACTAAAATCGGTTCCCGTTATGAAAACACCGCCCGCCTTTGCCCTTTCCCGTTTCGCTCTTGCCGCTCTCCTACTTGTCGTGCCTGTTCGCGGCTTCGGCGCGGCAGAGACCGCAAGCGACGAATACTTTGGCGTCTACCTGTCCGGTTCCAAAGTCGGCTGGATGCACATGCAGAAGACTCCCGCCGCGACGTTCGCGGGAAAGGTTGCCGTGCGTTCGCAGGCGGACACGCAAATCACCGTGAACGCGCTTGGCACGGTGGCAAAAACCGTGTCGCAAACCGTGTCCTACAATGACCCTAAAACCGGTGCGCCGCTGTTCACGCAAACGCGCACCGAAGCCGCGGGGCGCGTGTCGCTCGTGTCGGCGACGTATGAAGCCCGTGCCGTCCGCTACGTCGCCGATATTGCCGGAACGCGCCGCGACGGCGTCTTGTCGCTCGCGCTGGGCGAATCGTTTTTAGCCGACCCGACCACAAGCAAGGGGGGCAATACTTTTCCTGTCGGCACAGTAATTACCGGCAAAACCTTCGTGCCGGAAACATTGTCCCTGTCCGATGAGACAATTACCGTCTTGCGAAAAGAATCCATTGTTGTTGGCAAGGCAAAGCCGGTTTTGGCGTTCGTATTGGAAGATCGCGCCGCGACCGGAACCGTAACCCTGTTCATGGGCGATAAAGGCGACACGCTTTTGATGCGTTTCCCGCTTGACATGGAGGCGCGGCGCGAAACCAAAGCCGTGGCTCTGACCATGCCGTCCGACGCCGAAATCGCGTCCCGCCCCGACCTCGCGGTCGCAGTCGGTATCAAGCCGACAGGCAAGCCGCTTGCGGACGCTCGTACCGCACCGACCCTTCGCTTCGCGCTTCGCGGCAATTCCGCCGACTTGCCGCCGAGCGACAACCGGCAAACCGTAAGCGTTTCCGGCACGGGAGCCGACCGCGTGACGACAATAATCGTTTCGGCGAACGCGCTTCCGGCATCGGCGGGCGTGGCACGATTCGCCAAGCCCGGCGACGCGCCGGAGGCACTGCGTCCCTACCTCCTCCCGTCCGCGTACATCTCTTCGGGCGACGCCGTTTTCACCGACTTAGCGAAAACCGCGACCGGTGGCAAAACCGACCTCGCGGAAGCCGCCGCCAAAATCGCCGCCTATGTTCACGCGCAGATAACGCCCGATGCCTCGATTGCCACCTTGCGAACCGCGTCCGATATTGCGAAAGACCGGCGCGGCGTGTGCCGCGAGTACGCCACGTTTTTCGCCGCTATAGCCCGAAGCGCGGGAATCCCAACCCGCGTTTGTGTCGGCGTGGTACTGGCGGATGGTGCGTTTACATTCCATGCGTGGCCCGAAGTGTGGGTGGGGGACGCCGCAAAATGGGTGGCACTGGAACCGACGTGGGGCAAGCCGTTCGCGGACGCGACGCATATCAAACTCGCGCAGGGCGATATTACCGACCTGTACCGCGTTACCGGCGACATGGGGCGCTACCAATTGGAGGTGCTACCGTGATACCAATATCAGGAAAAACCCGCGTCGCCGCTGTTTGGGGCTACCCCGTCGCGCATTCGGCGTCGCCCGCGATGCACAATGCCGCGTTCGCCGCGATAGGCTTTGACGCGGTGTATGTAGCACTCTCGGTCGCGCCGGAAAATATCGCGGGTGCGGTTGCCGGGGTGCGAGCGTTTGACCTTTTGGGGGTCAATGTCACCGTGCCGCTCAAAGAGTTGGTGATGCCACATCTGGATTCGGTCAGCGAAACGGCGCGGGCGATTGGCGCGGTCAATACCATTGTCAACCGAAACGGCGAACTCTGGGGCGATTCGACCGACGGCGCGGGGTTCCTCGCCGCCATCGAATCCACCGGTGTCGCGGTGAACACCGAATCGCGCTTCGTGGTTCTGGGGGCGGGCGGTTCGGCGCGGGCGGTTGTCTACGCGCTTGCCGAACGCGGCGCGAACGTTGTTATCGCCAACCGGAATGCCGACCGGGCGCAAACCCTCGCCAATGATTTCGCGCACCTGCCGGGGCAAATCACGCGCACCGACTACGACGAAGCCGGAATCGGCGCGGCACTTGCGGGCGGCGCAACCGCGCTCATCAACACTACCAGTGTCGGGATGCAACCGAACGCCGACGCCATCCCCCCGGTTCCCATCGCCGCGTTGTCGTCGGAAACTTTTGTCGCCGATCTTATCTACAAGCCCCGCGAAACGCTCCTGCTCG
This sequence comes from Armatimonadota bacterium, assembly GCA_014380985.1. Lineage (GTDB taxonomy): Bacteria > Armatimonadota > Armatimonadia > Armatimonadales > Armatimonadaceae > JACMIU01. The sequence goes on from JACMIU010000273.1 coordinate 2,720, forward strand.
TGGCGGCACGCGAACGCGGTTGCCAAACGCAAAACGGCGCGGAGATGCTGGTGCGGCAGGGCGCGATAGCGTTTGAATACTGGACGGGAACGCCCGCGCCGCTCGACATCATGCGGCAAGCCATCCGGTAGGGGAATGCCGGGAACCTACCGGTACGTCGTGCCGTAGATAGGGTACGGGCTTTTTCCGCTATCGCCTTTCGCAAAAACGCAAAAATTATGTACGCAACGCCGCCTGATAACAACCTTTTGCCGGTTCCTCCTACGCCGCTTGCGGGCGATACGCCCGCCGAACGGTATGCGGCGTACCTCGACTACGCTTTTTCGCCGGAAACACATCACACGCGCTACGGCTTCGCGGTCGCACTGCTACTTGTCGGCGTCGGAATTGGCACGGGCGCGGCATGGCTTGCGCAAGCCTGGCATCCGTCGGCGTGGGCGGGCGTGGTTATCGGATCGTTGCTATCGGGTCGCGCACTGGTTCTCATGCACCAGATGGTGCGCCGCGCCCAACTGTATGCCCAGCGCAAGCAAATCGCCCGCAAAGGAGAACTTGTCACCGGGTACGTAGTGCAATGCGCGTCCGCGCTTCTGAAACCCGGTGCGGAGCCTACTCTGTCGTGCCGGGTGCTGTTTTCGTTTCAAAGCGAAGTCGGCGGCGACACGCGCTATATGCGTCACTTGGCGAACACGGTTGCCGAACTCAAGAACAAACTCCCTCGTGGGGATATGGATAGGCAATATGTCGCCGCGCTGGCGTCGGAAACCGCCACCAACATCAACCGCCGCTATCTGTTGCCGCTTTCCTTGACCGACGGCTCGGCGGTATACCTCGCCGATTTGTCGGTTAGCCGCGCCCATTTGCCGGGGGGCTACCTGCACACCGACGCGCTTGCATGCCTCGCCGAATCCGGCGCGACGGGCGGAATTGAGATGCTTCCCGAATGGCTTTTGGATCGTGTGCCGCTCCCGACCGCCCCGCTTGCCGAATCGCTTCCGCCGCCGCAAGGCGCGATGGACGATGCCCCGCTCGGATTAGGTTAGGCTTGGGCTGATTCCCACGCGCCGCTTAGAAACGATATAATCACCGCATGAATGCCGCTTTGCCCGTGCCGAAAGATATGGCGACCGCGACCGCCCCGCCGCCGCTTCGCGTGGACGAACTAATCGCACAATCGCCGACACCAACGCGCTCGTTCGAGTTCTTCCCGCCAAAAGACGACGCCGGGTTCGCCGCCTTGTACCGCACGATTGACCGACTGCGCCCGCTTGCCCCCGGCTACGTTTCCGTCACCTACGGCGCGGGCGGCTCGACGCGGCAGAAAACCGTGGATTTAGCCGGGCGCATTCAAAACGAAATCGGTATTCGGTCGGTGGCGCACCTGACTTGCGTCGGACACACAAAGGACGAAATCGGCGCGATTTTAGACGGCTTGTGGGACGCGGGCGTTCGCAATGTGCTGGCACTGCGCGGCGACCCCCCGAAAGGTCAAAGCGACTTCGTACCGACCGACGGCGGTTTCGCCTATGCGTCGGAACTGATCGCCTTTATCGCCGAGCGCAACTCCGGCTTTTGCATACTCGCGTCGGGCTATCCCGAAGGGCATATCCATTGCCTCAATCGGGTGCGTGACTTGGAGCATTTGAAGGCGAAGCAGGATGCGGGCGCGAGCGTGATTGTCACGCAATTTTTCTTTGACAACGCCGAGTTTTACGCCTTTAGGGGCGCGGCGCGAAAGATCGGGATTACCGCGCCGATTGTGGCGGGAATTATGCCGGTAGTGTCGGTCGCCGGAGTAAAACGCATGGTGGCACTGTCGGGCGCACGTATCCCGAACCCGCTTCTGGTCGCGCTGGAAAACGTGGAAAACGACAACGACGCTGTGGGTAAAATCGGAATCGCGCACGCTTTAGAGCAGTGTCAAGATTTGCTGGCGCAGGGCGTAGACGGGATTCACTTCTACACACTAAACCGAAGCCGGGCGACGGTGGAGATTTGTTCCGCGCTGTAAGATGGTGGGGAAAGAAAAATGGCCTCGGAGGGACTCGAACCCCCGACCCTCTGTTCCGAAGACAGATGCTCTAATCCGCTGAGCTACGAAGCCATACAGTCTTTATTCTACCCAACAAACGCGCCGCTTGCAAGGGCTGTTGGGTTTGTCAGGCAGGAAAAATACCGCGCCGTGCCGAACGATAGCGCGATATGAAAGCGATGATTTTAGCCGCCGGGGAGGGAACGCGACTGCGCCCACTCACCTTGAATCTGCCGAAACCGATGGTTCCCGTGGCGAACGTGCCGCTTCTGGTTCGCACCATCGCGCTACTTAGGGCGCACGGCATCACCGAAATCGCGGTGAACCTGCATTACAGAGGCGAAATCATCCAGGACACGCTCGGCGATGGTTCCGCGCACGGCGTTCGTCTACATTATTCGGACGAACCCGAACTGATGGGAACCGCCGGGGGGGTGAAGCGCATGGAAGCGTTCCTTGACGAACCGTTTCTCGTTTTATACGGCGACAATCTGTACCGCGCCGACTTCGCCCCGCTCCTCGCCGCGCACCAAAAAAGCGGCGCGGTGGCGACGATTGCGACGTTCACCACGCCCGACCCAACTTCATGTGGTTTGGTCGTCATAGACGCCGCCGGTATCGTGACGCGCTTTCAAGAAAAACCGCCCGCGCACGAGGTGTTCACCGATCAGGCGAACGCGGGTGTGTATGTTTGCGACCCGGCGATTTTCTCCTATATTCCCGAAGGCACGGTTTACGATTTCGGCAAGAATGTGTTTCCCGCGATTCTCGAGGCGGGGCGTCACCGAATCGCCGCATTGACCCTATCAGGCTACCTGCAAGACACCGGCACGGTGGAAAACTACCGCAAGGCGAACTTCGATGCGCTTACCGGGGCGACCGGCGACCCCGCGATTGCCGTTTGCGGAGTGACGATGGGCGAGGATACGATGCTCGCATCGTCGGCACTTCTGGACGGTCTCAACATCCTCGGCGGCGACTGTTTCGTTGCTGAACACGCGCACCTGACCGACTGCATTCTGTGGGACGGTTGCCACATCGGATCCAACGCAACACTCACCAACGCCATTTTGGGGCGCAATGTTCTTGTCGGCGCGTACGCAATTATAGGCGATGGCGCGATTCTTGCTGATAATGTTCGAGTAGCACCCGGCACTACCGTGCCGGCAAGCGAGCGCGTCACCTTCCTTAGTCTCGAAAGATAGCCCGTATGATTATCACGCAAACCCCGCTTCGCATCTCGTTCGCCGGTGGCGGCACCGATTTCAAAGACTACTACGCGCATAGCGGCGGCGCGGTGCTGTCATCCGCGATCGACAAATATATCTACGTGATCGTCAAAGAGCGGTTCGACAAGAAGATACGCATCGGCTATTCGCGCACCGAAATGGTAGATGACATCACCGAAATCGAACATGAACTCGCCCGCGAAGCACTGCGAATGACTGGCGTCACCAGTGGCGTGGAAATCGCAACGATGGCGGATATTCCTTCGGAAGGTAGCGGCTTGGGATCATCGTCGGCGGTCACGGTCGGGATGCTTCATGCGTTGTATGCGTTCAAGGGCTATCTGGTTACGCCGGAAAAACTGGCGCGGGAAGCGTGCGAAATCGAAATCGGCGTGTTGGGCAAGCCGATTGGCAAGCAGGATCAGTACATTGCGGCGTATGGTGGGATGCGCTTTATCGAGTTTCACGCCGACGAGACCGTGAGCGTCACGCCGGTTCCGATGGACGACGAAAAGCGGCGACGCTTCGGCGAAAACGTGCTACTGTTTTATACCGGCGTCACGCGCAAAGCCGATGTTATCTTGGAGGAGCAGAAAACGAACATTTCCGCACAGCGCGACACGCTGGATAACATCCGGGCGCAAGCGGGGGAAGTGCGCGACGCGCTCGCGGGTGGCTCGATGAACCGCGTCGGGCGGATTTTAGACACGGGTTGGCAACACAAACGCCGCCTCGCCGGGCGCATCACCAACGCGCAGATTGACTCGATGTACGACCGCGCTTTGGACGCGGGCGCGATCGGCGGCAAAATCGCCGGGGCGGGAGGCGGGGGCTTTTTGCTTCTGTACTGCCCGACCGACCGGCAGGCACGGGTGCGCGAAGCGTTGTCCGACCTGAAAGAACTGCCGTTCGCGCTGGAGCGCGACGGCACGAAGGTAATCTTGAACGCCCGTCGCTAACTCCGACCTAATGCGCCGCCATCGGTCGGTAGGATGAAACGCCGAGTGATTCGCGCTTTGTTGTGCCGTCCGCTTCGTGAATCACGCGGTATGCCGCCACTGAGAAGCCACCGCGCCGGTTGCCCATGCGTCGCCCGGTAACAATGTCAATCTGCCCCGGCTTCGCTTCCGCGACGCCGAACAGATTGTACTTCAATCGTCCGCCGTCCGAACTCGCTTCAATGTACAAGGGGCCGCCCGTGCTGTTCTCGAACTTGAAATCCTGCGAACCGTAGTCCACCGTGGCGTCGCAACCGGCAGGGACGTAGTGAACCGGCATCGTATGCCCGCGCCGGGCGACGATTTTCAGGTTTGCCCGAAGCACGGCATTGTAAAGCGTGGTGGACGTTTGGCAGATACCGCCGCCCGCGCTTTGCACCACTGCGCCGTTTTCAAACGCGGGGGCTTTGCGCCAGCCGAGGCGCGAAATGCGAGGACCCACGGTATCGTTGTAGGAAAACACTTCACCGGGTGCGAGCAAGGTTCCGTTGATAAAGCCGGTGGCTTTGCGGATATTGCTTTGCCGCGCCGGAGCGGACGACCCGAACGACGTGCTGAACGACGCGAGCAGGGTATTGACCTTGCCCAACACCTCGGATGTCACGGTCGGTTGCGTTTCCACGACAA
>JACMIU010000032.1 GCA_014380985.1 Armatimonadota bacterium
GCGTAATCGGAATCGCCGTGAGCCATTCCGGCACGGCATCCGGTGCGAACGCTTCGACCGAGAGCGACAGGAGCGACACCGAAGGCGCATCGCCGAACGTCACCGCGCCGCCCGACCGATCTACGAGCAAACCGACCGCGCACGTTGTTGCGCCCTGCGCTTCGACTAATTCGAGGCATTCGCGTATTGAGCCGCCCGTGGTGAGAACGTCGTCCACGATGGCTACCCGCTGTCCCGGTGCGATGTGTTCGGCGCGGCGCAGGAACCGCTTGCCGTCGGCGTTTTTCTCGCCGTATGCCGCGGGGACGCCCAAATACTTCGCGGTCTCGAACGCCAGCAGAACGCCGAGCGTAGTGGGACCTAACACCACGTCGGGCTTAAAAGGGGCGAGGCGGGCGGCGAGTTCGCGGCAGAGCGTTTCGACGTGCGCGGGCTGATTGAGTACGTTAAACTTCTCGAAATATTGCGCGGAGTGCTTGCCGCTCGTTAGCACGAAATGCCCGGAAAGAAGTGCACCGGACTGCTCGAAAATCGCCAAAACATCGGGATCGGTCATGCATTTTTTATACCACGATTCCCGCTCGATTTTGGCGAAACGGTGCGGCGCAGGGTATACCTTCTGATTATGGCAGAAACCGTGAGCGGTATCAAGCACCCCGCATTCCGCGACGCCCTCGCGCTCACGCGGCAGGGTGGGCGCGACGCGACGGCGCGTTACCTTGTCGAGGACGCCGATCAGGTAGCGCAGGCGTTGGCGTCGCCGTCGGTGGTAGTGTCGGTGTTCGCCGCGCCCGAAGCCGTCGGCGAACTCGCGCCCCTGTGCGCGGCGCGAGGCGTTCCGCTCTATGTTTTAGGCGGGGGACTCATCACCAAACTCCTCGGCACGGCGTATGCGACCGCGATTCAGGCGGTCGCCGTGGTCGAAAAGCGCGTGACGACTTTGGACGCGGTGCTGTCCGCCCATCCCGACGCCCTGCTTCTGGTCGCCGAACGGATTCAAGACCCGCGCAATGTCGGCGTTCTGCTTCGCACGGCGGAAGCGGCGGGATGCGCCGCGCTCGTGCTGTCGGCGGATAGCGCGGAAGCGTGGTCGCGGCAAGCCGTTCGTTCTACCACCGGCTCGGTGCTACGCCTTCCCGTCTGTATCGAAGCAAAACTGCCGGACGCGCTCGCTGCGCAAAGGGAAAAGTGTGGGTTGCGCGTGGTTGCTACGTCCGCGAAGGCTCCCGCGCTCGCTTACGACACCGACCTGTCCCCGCGATCGCTCGCCCTCGTGGTCGGCAACGAGTCGGACGGCATCAGCGACCGTTTGCGTAGCATCGCTGGGGATTTCGTGCGGCTACCGATGGCGGCGCACGGGGCGAGTTCTCTCAATGTGACCGTGGCGGCGGGGGTGCTGATCTACGAAGCGATGCGGCAGGCGCGTTAGCCCCTACTCACCGGGCGGGACGGGGACTTTCGGGCAGGCGGGGGTTCCGTAAAGCGGGCATTCGGGCGACGGGCGACACGCGGACGCGGCGGCTTGAAGCGGTTCGCGCCACGCCTCGGACGACCGGGCGGCGGTTGCCGATTCCCAAAGCGCGTCGGCAAGCGATTCGTGGAAGTTGAACGCCTCGGCAACCGTGAACTCAATACCGGGACGACCGTCGTCCGCGAGGTGCGCGGCTTTTGCTTCGGCGATTTTCTCCGGCAGACTTTTCGTGACGAAATAGCCGGTAATCAGAAAATAAGGGACAATCACGATGCGTTTTGCGCCCGCGTCCACGCAGGTTTGCACGGCATCCGCGAAAGTGGGTTCCGAGTAGTTGAGGTAGCCGATAACGACCGGGGAAAAGTCGCCGCGTTGTCGCAGGGTTTCGGCGTGGTTTTCGAGCGACTCGCCCGCGCCGCAAAGAAGCGAACCGTGCGAAAATAAAAGCAAAGCATCCATAAAAAGAGAAACGATTCTAATGCCGCAACACGAGGTCTACTTGCTCGCTTAGCGCGGGCTTGTAACGGGCGTTGGCGAAATGCAGATCGCGCAGATTCACCCGTCTTACCTTGGGCGCGAATGCCAATGCCTGCGAGGCTTCCTTCGCGTAGTCATACGCATCATCGAGCGATTCAAACAGAAACACATAATCTTTGTTGTTTTCGCGGTGAACCACCAACTCTTCTTCACCGCCCGTCGGGACTTTCAAACAAAGCGCGGTACGTGGCAGGGGGCAACGGGTTTGAAAAAACGTCGCGCCGTCTATCTCGGCACTGCCGAGTAATGCCTCGCCCCAAGCCTCTCTCAAACCCTCGTTGGGAATCGCATACGGTTGGTCGTCGTTGTACAAAGGCATGGTGTTTCTTTCTGTTAGTAAATCGCCGAAACCGCCTTGATGGCGGTGCTTCGCTCGTTGCGCGGCGATACGCCCGGTTGCAGGGCGGAAACGGTGCTACTTCGATAGGCTTGCTCGGCGGAATAAACGGTTTCGCGCAACTCCTCAAGTCGTCCCGCTTGTTTCTCTATCGCCGGAGTCGCGGGCTTTGCAAAAGACACGCTCACCGGGGCGACCGATTGATAGAAGTGGGGGGGCGCGGCAGACCGAACCGGGGCAGTCACCGGCGACGCATACGCTACGGGAGGCGCGGCGGCAAGCAGACCACGGGAAAGTTTCTCGAAATTGGGATCGGCGTCGCGCACCGTCTTAATTCCGATGAAAAGCAGGAGCGTCAAGCACGCGGCGATAGTGCCGCCCACGGTGATGACCGGGTGCGTGTACCAATGGTCGCAGTTTGGACAATTGCCGCGAAGTGTGCGTTTATAACCGCACCGGGCGCACCAGCCGCTTTGAAGGTATTCTTCCGCGATTCTTGTTGTAGCCAACGCCGTTTGTTCGTCCTTTCAAAAACAACTCTCGCACCGCGCCGGTTGGCACTGCGGATTCATTGTAACGCGGATATTTTGCGCTGTCCATGTTACACTGACTTCGTCATGCCTGCCGCCGATGATTTGCCTGCGAATGCTCAAGATTTTCGCCAAAACTTACTCCACTGGTACGAAAAAAACAAGCGCGATTTGCCGTGGCGGCGCACGTCCGACCCGTATGCGGTTTGGATTTCGGAAACCATGCTCCAGCAAACGCAGGTGGCTACCGTGATTCCGTATTTTGCCCGGTGGATGGAACGCTTTCCCACCGTCGCCGTGCTCGCGGATGCGCCACTCGACGACATTCTGCAAGCGTGGCAGGGACTTGGCTATTATTCCCGCGCCCGCAACCTGCACCGTGCCGCGAAGCAGATTGCCGAGACGCAAAACGGCGTTTTTCCCGACTCTTTCACCGATGTATTGGCACTGCCGGGCGTCGGTCGTTACACGGCGGGGGCGGTCTGCTCGATTGCCGGAGGACGGGACACGCCGATTGTGGACGCCAATGTCGTGCGGGTATTGTGCCGCGTGTTCGGCGTCCTCGGCGACCCGAAGGCAACCGACACGCAAGCCGCGTTGTGGAAACTCGCCACCGACTTGCTTCCCCCCGGCAACGCCGGAACGTTCAATCAGGCGATGATGGAACTCGGCGCATTAGTATGCGGTTCGCCGCCGAAATGCGAGCGTTGCCCCGTGCAATCGGGGTGCTACGCCTTTGCGACCGGCGCACCGTCCGCCCTGCCCCAGTTCGCGCCGAAGCCGGTTTTTACTGTGGAAACCCACGTTAGCGCGGTGGTCGAAGCGGAAGACGGGCGCGTGTGCTTGCGGCAACGCCCGCTCGATGCCGGACTATGGGCGGGGCTTTGGGAGTTGCCGCGAGTCGTCGCCGTGGCGGACGAATCCATTGAGGCGGCGGCGGTTCGCGCCGCTACGGAAGCCGGTTTCGCGGGTGGGACGCCAAGAAACGGCGCGGTCGCCCGCGTTCGGCACGGCGTCACCACGCGCAAAATCACCTTGCTTGCCGTGCCGGTTGTCGCCGCGTCGGACACGACGTCACCAGAAGCCGTCTGGCTAACCCCGGCGAACGCGCTGGAAACGCTCGCGCTTCCCTCCCCGCAACGTAGGTTGCTCGAACAAATACTAACGGCACGGCAGAGCGCGGCGACGCAACCAACGTTGTTCTAACCGGGTGCGACCGGGGCGGGAACCGGGCATCGCCGA
>JACMIU010000274.1 GCA_014380985.1 Armatimonadota bacterium
CGGGGTCGCCCTACGGCGCGGTGTATTTGGACGCCGACCGGTGGGACATCGGGATGCCCGACGTGTACCTCGAATCGCTCGCCGCTTACGGGCTTCGTTCGCCGTTCGCCGGTCGGCTTCGAGCTGTGCTTGACACAACCGACTTGGGCGCGGTACAGTAAAGTCATAACCACATAGCGTTTTGCGTGTTCGCTGGGGGAGCCACCAACCGGTGGCTGAGAGGGCTTCGTGCCGACCCCGGAACCTGATCCGGTTTATACCGGCGTAGGAAAGCGGAGCGACAAGGCACGGAGCGTTCGCGCACCCGCGCCCCCCTCGTAATTCAAGCCGTATTCCTCGCGGAAGGCGGCTTTTCTACGCCCCTTTTGCGTAAGAAAAACACCTCATGAAAAAGACCACCTCACGTGGCTTCACCTTAATCGAATTGTTAGTCGTTATCGCTATTATCGCTCTGCTTGCCGCGATTCTATTTCCCGTGTTCGCGTCTACGCGGGAAAAGGCGCGGCAAACCGTCTGCGTCTCGAACCTGAAGCAAATCGGACTTGCCGTGCGAATGTACGTCCAAGACTTTGACGAAACGTTTCCCGTATTCCACGCCTACAACTTCTCGCCCGCGCCGGGACAACCGGGGCATCGGGGTGTCGAATCGCAGTTGGAACCGTACACGAAAAGCCGGGACATTTTCCGTTGCCCCGACGATAGCGGTGGGCAAGCGGCGGCCAACGATGTGCCGGGGTCGGAATCGTACCGCGACGCCTACGGCTCGTCGTACCGGTTTATGGCAGCGTGTTTTTCCGTGGTTCACGGCGCGGACGGTTCGTATCAAAACAACGCCCCGATTGACCCCATGTTGTATGCAGAGAAGGTCGTCACCGACGCGGATTACGAGTTTCCCGCCGAGACGCGGATTATGCGCGATGAAATGTTCTCGTTTTTCTCCGCAAAGAACGATCCCGGTTACACGAAGTACGGCTACTTTCCGCCGTATTTCTCCTCGTGGCACGGCGGCGGCGGCGGGATGGTTTTCGCCGACGGTCACGCGAAGTTCGTGGTCAGCGAACGATATTTTCAAGAAACGCGGGCGACGCCCGCAGGCAGGAGTTTCCTTGATGGTTGCTGGTACGGTTGTGAGTGATGCGGCGGTAACGCCGGTGGTGGTAGTCGGCAACGCGCCGATGGAACGCGACGCGGTGACGCGCCTACTCGGCGCGGCACACAAGCCCGGCGCGGTCACGGTAGGTGTGGACGGCGGCGCGAAGCAACTGCTCGCGCTCGGAATACTGCCGAACGTCGTCACCGGCGATTTCGACTCGCTTTCCGAGGGCGATCTCAACTATCTGGGGGCGAGTGGCGCGACCATCGTCCCAACGCCCGACCAGAACTACACCGACTTCGACAAGGCATTATCGTGGGTACGGGAAACCTACCCCGACCCTGTGATTGCGGTTTTCGGCGCGACAGGCGGGCGACTCGATCACTCGTACTCCGTGCTGTCGGCAATTATCAAGCACGGCGTTTCCGGCGGCGCAGACATTTGCCTTGTGGACGCCACCGGCGAAACGCGCCCGGTGCGCGGCGGCGAATTGCTCATTCAAAGCGACGATCTACCGGGGCGCGTGTTGTCGCTCCTCGCGTTCGGCGTGGTGCGACGGTTGACGCTGACCGGGGTACGCTGGACATTAACCGGCGAAACAATCGCGCCGGGCGTCCGCGATGGTACGCTGAACGAAATCGTCGGGCATGAAGTGTGTCTGCACTGTGAACCCGGTGCGCCTTTGCTGGTGCAGGTGCATCACGCGCCGCTTCTTCGCGGGCGATAATCATACTCTAAAGAGCCCGATTGTTCGGCAACGCATAACCGTTATCGCAAAAGCCGCAAAGTTGAACACGTTCAAAAGCGCATGTCCGCGCCGCGTTTTTGGTACAATAGGGGCGAGGCTACCGATACCATGACCCTAACCGCTTCGCCTAATGCCCCGCGCACCGCTTTTGCCAAACTGCGCGTGGTGCTGGAAATGATTAAAATCGAGCATACGCTGTTCGCGTTACCATTCGCGTTCACCGGCGCACTGCTGGCGGCGGGCGGACTGCCGACGCTCAAACAGGCGGCGTTAATCGGGGTGGCGATGGTAGGCGCACGGTCGGCGGCGATGGCGTTTAACCGCCTTGTTGACCGCGACTACGACGCCAAAAACCCACGCACGGCAACCCGCGCCCTGCCCGCCGGACTGCTGACCGTACCGTTCGTCGCGGCGTTCACGGTGGCGTCGTCCGCGCTTCTCATCGGCGCGTCCGCCTTGCTCAACCCGCTCGCTCTCGCGCTGTCGCCGGTCGCGCTCGCTCTGGTGTTCTTCTACTCGCTGACGAAACGATTTACCGCGTGGAGCCATGCGTGGCTGGGAATCGCGCTCGCGGTCGCGCCGGTCGGGGCTTGGATTGCGGTGCGCGGAACTTTGACCGAATGGACGCCGCTACTACTCGGCGCGGCGGTGGTCTGTTGGCTGATAGGCTTCGATATTATCTACGCGCTTCAAGACACCGACTTCGACAAAAAGGCGGGATTAAACTCGCTTCCGGCGAAGTACGGCGCGAAAACCGCGCTCACCATCGGGCGAGTCGCCCACGCCGCGATGATTGCCTTTCTCGTGCTGACCGGCGTCGCCGCGCACTTGGGAGCGTGGTACTTCGCGGGCGTCGCGCTTGCCGCCATTCTTATCGGTATCGAACACGCCATTATCTCCCCGACCGATTTGAAGAAACTCAACATCGCCTTTTTCAACGTCAATATCGCGGTATCAACAGGACTGCTCGTGTTTACCGCGCTGGATATATTTTTATGAACGCATTACTTGTTTTAGTTCACGGTTCGCCGCGCCCGGTGGCGAACAACACGATGTTTGAAGTCGTCGAGACGCTCAAGAAACGCCCCGAAGTTCGGGAGCGTTTCCCGCTGACGGCGGTCGGTTTTATGGAGTGTAACGAGCCGGACATCCCCGGCGCGATTGCGAACCTTGTCGGGGACGGGGCAACCGCGATAACCGCCGTGCCGTACTTTCTGCACACAGGGACGCACGTTTGCGAGGATTTGCCGACGCTACTTGAGGAAGCGCAAACCGCGTACCCGCACGTGTCCTTTCGCATGGGCGATTATCTGGGGCTTTCGCCGCGCATGGCTTCGCTTCTTGGCGAACGGGCGAATGTGGTGAGGTAGGTGCGGTGTGGGCGTTACGCGGACGGTTCCCCTCCCGGTAAGATGATCTGTAGAAAAGTCACGGGGTCAACAACACGGAGTTTGGGACTTCGCTTTCTTAGAACCGGGTCTGTATCGAGTGCCAATAAATCTTTATCACGGGCAAGAACAAAATCGACTTCGTAGCAAATGGCTAAATTGATGGTGGGGGCGTCGTCGGGATCGCGGGGATATTCGATCTGCTCCGGCGCGTTTGGCACAAGCCGAATTATTTTATCTACGCACTCTAATTGTGCGCTAACAATTTCCTCATCAAGAAACTTTTGATATTTGGGAAGCAATGCGAGGCGGCGCAAAACATCCTCGTACTCGCTTCGCAACCGGTTTGACATCACGGCTTGCACCATCCCAAACTCCGCCATTGACAACGTTTTTTCCGCAACGCTTTGCGGAGTCAGGGTCGCTTGCAAAACAACGCCGGTGTTATAGATCACCAGCGGCTTGGGGTTTCCCGTTTCGGTCACGGTTGAACCCATTGCGCGTGGCGTTCGGCGCGGTAGGTTTTGACCTCCGCGTCAATATCGGCTCCGATTTCTTCCTCAGTCAATCCACTCTCTTCAAAGGCTTGCTGAGCGCGTTCCTGTGCCGCCCGCAAGCGGGTTTTCCATGCCGGTTCCCATTCGTCCGCCCCGGCGAACTTGAAGGTGGCGGCTAAAGCGGCGAGCGTCAACTGGTCGGGGTCTTGCCCCTCGGCTTCGGCGACGCGGGCGATTTGCGAATATAACTCACCCGGTATCATCAGGGCGTGTGGCTTATCGGCAGTAAGAATAGGCATGGTTCGATTTCTTTCCCTATTTATTATAGCGCGAAACGGGAACGCCCGTGATGCGAAGTTTCCTTC
>JACMIU010000275.1 GCA_014380985.1 Armatimonadota bacterium
AACGTATGTGTCGCTGGGGCAATCGTTCTAATAATCCGGTTTTGAGGGCGCGGGTTCGGGGATGTACCATCTTCCGGTTGGGAGCCTTCGGCTTGAGTATCCTTCGGATACGGGCTTACCGGTCGAGAACGGCTCGCGGGTTCGGCGTTTGCGCCCCACCGTTGTACGCCGCGTCGCCCGTATCCGAAGGATACTCAAGCCGAAGGCTCCCAACCGGAAGATGGTACATCCCCGAACCCGCGCCCTCAAAACCGGATTATTAGAACGATTGCCCCAGCGACACATACGTTTGTAGCCGGTTCCCATACGCCGCGTCAATCCGAATCGGGCCAATCGGCGTCAGGAAGCGCAGTCCTAAGCCACCGCTTCCGCGCACGTTGCCAAGTCCCGCGCTTTGCCCCGGCAGATACGCATTGCCGATGTCGGTGAACACCACGCCCTGAAAACCGGGTCCGAGCGGCACACGCACTTCTGCCGACGTGAGCAACAGCCGGGTTCCGCGAATGCTGAACAGATCGTAACCGCGCAATAGGTCGTAGCCGCCGATGAAGTACTGCTCTGATAGTGGTGCGTTGTCGCCGACCGCCCCGCCCAAAAAGCGCAGTGCCAGCACCGGGGACGCCTTCGACGAATTGAGCGGGGCGTAGCCGCGCAGGTCGGCGGTCAGTCCGGCGAAGTTTGTGGTTCCGCCGACGAACCGCCCGGAGCGTTCATAGGAAAAATTGTGGAAAAAGCCCCGGCGCGGATTCAGTGCGTCGTCGCGTCCGTCAAGGGCGAGCGAAACGCCGAGTGCGGCGACAATCGCGTCGGCGTTTTGTAGCACCGACGGGGGCGGCGCGAGTTGGTTGGGCAGGGTGTCGTAGCCGACCTCGTCGCGCCGCGCCGTGATAAATGCGGTGGCGGTTTTGCCGAACGCACGACCGAACCGCGCTTTGCCGCCGCGCCGCAGTTCGTAGTTGCGGATATTGTCGCGGTTGTTTTGAAAATACGGCAGAATCACGGTGTTCGTGTCGTACACTTCGCCTCCGAACGCCGTGTCGCGGGTTCCGAGCGCGGGAACATCGTAGGAGACAAGGTACGCCGAGCGCGTTTGACCGGGAACGAAAAAGCCGTTGTTATCAAAGCGGGCGGTGTTGGTGCGTTGCCACTGAATCGAGGCGCGGTTCGCGGTTCCGGCGACGTTGGCTTCCGAAAAGTCCACGAATCCGAGCAAGCCTGTGCCTTCCGCGTAGCCGAAGGTCGCCGCGACATTACCGGTGCGCCGCTCCTTGACGCGAACAATCAAGTCCACAAAACCAACCTCATCGGGAACGGGGGCGGCTTCTTCCGATTTGGTATCGGTTTCCACCGGCTTATCGCCCGTTCCTTCCGTTTTCGCACCGCTTTCTTCCGCCGCCTTTGCCTTGTCCTCGTCGGTTTCAAGCGCACCGATTACAATCACTTCGTCGAAAATGCCGAGGCGCGACAGGCGGTTACGGGCGTCCCGAACGGCGTCTTCGCGGTAGGTGTCGCCCGGCGCAAGCGACACGACGCGGCGAATCACGTTGCCGGAAGTGCGCGTGTTGCCGCGAATCACCAGATTGCGGATGGTTCCTTCCGCCACCGTGAGCGTCAGTGTGCCATCGGGCGATAGATTTGTCGCCACCACCTGCGCGATGGAGAACCCGTTTCGCCGATACAGCGCGGCAACCGCGCTTGCCACGGCTTGAAGCGTTGCGCCATCGCCGGGTTTGCCGAGCGACACGGTACGTGCCGCGTCCGCCACTTTTTCCGCGTCCAAACCTTTCGTGCCAACCACGACCACGCGCCGCACTACCGGTGCGACTTCCTGCGCCCGTACCGACTGCGCCGAAACCGTTACCCCTGCCGCAAGCCATGCGGCCCCCCCCCAGTTTATCGCCGTTCTCATGGTAGTCACTTCCCTTTTGGTAGCGGAACGCTCCCGCTCACCGCTTCCATCACATTCAAAAAGTCAGTTGCCGCCCCCGGATTCTTTTGCGCGGTTCGCGCTTGTATAAGCGCGTTTCGGACATCCTGATCGCGGCTGTTTTGCCGTAGTGCCGACTCTGCCGCGACTGCCGCTTTCTCATAGGCGATTGCCGCGTCGGTAGCGCGTCCCGCTTTGATGTATGCCCCCGCCAGCGCGAGAATGGCAACGGGGTTGCCCGGCTCCTCGTCGTCAATTCGCTCAAACTCCGTCACCGCCTCCGTCCACTTTTCGCGCACCATCAGCAGGTTGCCAAGGGCGAGCCGGTATCGGTTACGATTCGGGTCGCCCTTTTGCAAAACGAGTTTGCCGATTTCGCGCTTGGCATCGTCGTCGCGCTTCGCCCGAATGTACCGCTCGATTAACTGGTCGCGCCCGGTTTGCGAACCCGGCAACGCTTTTAATAGTTCTTCCAGCGTGGCAATCGCTTCGGCGTCGGTTTCGCCGTCGTTGATATAGAGTTGCGCGAGTAGCAGGTACGCCAATTCACGCCGGGGGGCGGAAACAATCGCGGCACGATACGCATCGCGGGCTTGCGGAAATCTGCCGTCTTCGGCGTATGCCTGTCCCATCCCGACAAAGGCGTCCGTGTCGCCGGGAGCGCGTTCCAAAATCTGCCCGTAGGTGGCGCGAGCCTGCGCGTAGTTTTTGTCATCGAGATAAAAAGACGCGAGTTCCTTGAGGTGCAACGTGTCTTGCAGCAACCGTGTAGCGAGTTCGTAGAACTGCGCGTAGCCTTCGGGCTTGCGCCCCGCCGACAGCAACACCCCGGCGTACCGCCGCGGCGCCGGATGGTCGGCCGGCGCGATTTTAAGCGTGGCTTAGTACTGCGCGGCGGCGTCAACCCAGTTTTTCTCGCCTTCCGCCACCACCGCGAGGGCGCGACGCGCTTCCCGGTTGTGGTTTTCTTGCATCAAGGCGGCGGTCAGTTGGGTACGGGCGGCGGACAGTTTCGCGCCTTGCGCCGCGCCGGTCAGATTCCCCGCTTGCGTTATCAGAACCACGCCCAGCTCGACACGAAACATGGCTTCCTTCGGCGCGAGACTAACCGCTTTTCGCAACGCCGATTCGGCGGTTGCAAGACGGGCGACAGGTGGCTTGCCGGTTTCCGTCAGTGCGAGACGTCCGCGATAATACGCGGGAAGCGGCGACTTCGGCGCGATTTTGGCAAGACGGGCGATATATTTTTCGGCGACGGCGACATTTCCCGCTTGCGTGGCTAAATCCACCACGGCGAGCATCGCCTCCGGGTCGGCGGGCGTGAACGTGGCGAACTTCTGCGCGGTGGCGAGTGCGCCATTCCTGTCACCAACGCGCAGTTGGGCGGCGATAAGATTCTGTGCCACGGCGCGATCTTGCCCGCCGCGAACCGTTTGCAAGCGCATCAGCAGGGGAATCGCGTCGGCGTCGCGGCGCGTCGTCAGGTAGCACGACACCAGTGCTGATAACGCCGTGTCGCTCTTGGGATTTATCGCCAAGGCGCGGCGGGCGGTTTTTTCGGCGGCATCGGATTCACCGGCGCGAAGCAGGAAATCGGACAGGTTAGCGAGAAAAGCCGGGTCTTTCGGCTCCAGTGCGACGGCTTTGCGACTTGCCGCAACCGCGTCGGCGGCGTAACCTTGCTCGGATAACAATCCGGCGAGCGTCGCCCAGATGGGCGCGGCTCGCGGCGACTCTTTGAGCGCGGCACGACAAAGCGCGATGGCGCGAACAGCGTCCCCCATACGGGCGGCATTCAGCGCGGCGTTGAACTGTTTCGCCGATTTGCTCGTTAGCGACACAAACGGCATATCTCGCGGGGGCGCGGCGACAACGGGCGCGGCAAGAAGAACGGTAACAAGAGCGGCGAAGCGGGTTCGTATCACAATCCCGATTATACCGCACCAAAACGCCGCCCCAATGTTTGACGCCCCATGTCTCCCGCGGGCTAAAGCCCACGTCTGAGGGC
>JACMIU010000276.1 GCA_014380985.1 Armatimonadota bacterium
CGACAACGATTACGCCGTGGGGCAGTTGGTCGAAGCCGTATCGAAGTCGCCCTACTGGAGGAAGACCGCGATTTTCATTGTCGAGGACGACGCGCAAAACGGCTACGATCACGTGGACGCGCACCGCTCCATCGCCTTTGTTATCTCGCCGTTCGTGAAGAAGAACAGCCACGACTCGCGGTTCTATAACACCGACTCTATGCTACACACGATGGAGAACCTGCTCGGCTTGTCGCCGATGAACCAGTACGACGCCACCGCGCCGACGATCAATATTTGGACGAGGAAGCCCGACAACGACGTGCCGTACACCGCGATTCTTCCGGCGAAAAGCATTATCGGCGAAATCAATGCGAAAACGGCGTACCGTGCCGCCGACTCGGCGCGAATGCTGAACGCGCTCCGCGAAGAGTCCGCTCCCGACGAGGAACTGAACGAAATCCTGTGGCGCAACGCGAAAGGCGCAAACGCCACTCTTCCGGCGAAACGCTACGGCGTCCGGTTTAGCGGTCGTGCCGCCCCGTTCGCCGCAGACGGTGATGACGACGATTAGGATAAATCGGGCGATAATTTGGGTACGACTTTTCTGTTAGAAACAGGAGATAACCGAATTGAACGTACCCAAGAGTTCGCTAACGGTGGTCGCCGTGGCGTTAAATGTTACCGCGCTTGTCACGCCTGCCTTCGCGCAGGCTCCCCAAAAGCCGGTGCTGAAAGAGCCATTTGCCGCCGGGGGAAGGCGCGATCCCCGCGTCGAGATAGTCCACCGATTTACGGGCATTATGCCGGTCGGCGTCGCCGTGACCAAAACCGGGCGCGTGTTTGCCACGTACCCCCGCTGGGCCGACGTTGGCGCGGTCACGCTCGCCGAGATTGTAAACGGCAAAGAAGTGCCGTACCCGCTGGGCGGTGAGTTCCAGAGCGGACACAAGACCGACCCCGGCGAGAACCTCGTTTCCCTGCAAGGCTTGCGCCTTGATTCCAAAGACCGCCTCTGGGTGCTGGACACCGGAACCCTGCAAATGAAGCCAGTCACGCCGTTCACGCCGAAGTTAGTTTGCATCAACACAACAACAAACGCAGTGGAGAAAATCATTCTTTTGCCGAAAGAGATAGCCCCCGAAGGCACGTACCTTAACGATTTAAGGATTGACGAAAAACGCGGCACGGGAGAGGGAATCGCGTACATTACCGATTCCGGTGAAACGTCGGGCAACGGCATTATCTGCGTGGATTTGAAAACCAACGAAGCATGGCGGCGACTCAAAAACCATCCGTCGGTGCTGGCGGAGCCGGGGTTTGTCGGCAAGCCGGAAACCGGCGCACTTTATAAGCGGCCGAAACCGGGCGTCAAACAGCCGGTGAAAATCGGGTCGGACGGCATCGCCATCAGTCCGAGCGGCGACTATCTGTACTACAAACCGCTTGCGTCGCGCCGGTTGTACCGCGTCCCGACCGCCGCACTGGTGGATACCAACATTCCCGATGATGACGTTGCCACGAAGGTGGAGAACCTCGGCGTGGTCGGCGTCACCGATGGCATGGAGGAGGACACGCGGGGGCGAATCTACCTGACCGACTGGGAACGCCGCGCCATCACGCGCCGCGAAACCACCGGCAAAATGACCACGGTGGTACAGGATGACCGACTGCTCTGGCTCGACACGCTTGACC
>JACMIU010000033.1 GCA_014380985.1 Armatimonadota bacterium
GCCGCCATCAGATGCCGACGACTGCGTACCGGCGAAGCCCTTCTCAAGTTCGTCGAGCCACAAGATACAGGGCGCAACCGACTCGGCGGTCGCAATCGCCTTTCTCATGTTCTCTTCCGACGAACCGACGATGCCGGCGAAAATCTTGCCAACGTCAAGTCGCAGAAGTGGCAACCGCCACAGCGACGCGATAGTTTTAGCGATCAGCGACTTGCCGCACCCCTGCACACCGAGAAGCAGAATACCCTTTGGCTCCGGCAAACCGTATTTTTTCGCGTCTTCGTTGAATGACGTGGTACGTTGCTCCATCCATTTTTTCAGTAAGTCCATACCGCCGACATCGGCGAACGAGTCGGAAGCGCGGTAGTATTCGAGGATTCCCGACTTGCGGATAATCTGCTCTTTTTCGCCCAGAATCACATCAATATCGAAGCGGCGTTTCTCCACCAGCGATTTCGCAAACACGTTTTCGGCTTCAATTGAAGTCAAGCCCGACGCCGATTGTAGCACCTGCTCGCGCTCTAAGGGCGTTAGCGTAACGTCAATGCGGTTGTCGCCGCGCACCGACTGGATAATGCTTTCTAAAAGGCGGTCTAAATCGGCGATGGTCGGCAGTTGATAGTCCACGACCGTGATTTCTTTTTCGAGTTCCGGCGGCAGTTTCAGAAGCGGCGACAGTAGCACCACGGTTTTGTACGATTGCTTCAGCGCGTAGACCAAATCGCGCAACCGGCGCGTGACCGCGACATCGCCGATAAACGGGTGGAAGTCCTTCAGCACGAAAACCGTCTGGTCGGGCGCGTTGATCACATAGTCAAGGGCGGCAATCGGGTCTTTCGTGGCAAGGTTGCCCGCCATTCCGGTGGTGAATGTCCACACCACCATCTTTTTGCCACGCTTTTGGCATACTTCACGGATGGATTCTTCCACGCGCTTTTCTTCCCACGACACGATATAAATCAGCGGATAGCGGGCGCGAATCAGGTTCTCAAGTTCAACATCAACCGACAGAGGGGCATCAGCCACGGGCAATCTCCAAGTTCAAGGGGTGATACACGTATTATACCCGAATTAAGGCGACGGTTTTTTCGCGTCCGTGGAAAGGGGAACGCCTCGCTTGAACATCCGCTGGATATTTTTAATCTGATTCATATCGGTGAGCGGGTCGCCCGCAATCACCAAAAAACTTGCCTCGTAGCCGCTCTGCAATTTGCCGATTTTGCGACCGGGAAAGATCGCTTGCGGCGTGGTTTCCACGGCGATTTTGAGAATGGTCGCGTTATCGAGGATTTTTTTGTCGTACAAATACTCGATTTCAGGCAGAAGCGTTTTGCCGTAGTTATCTAACCCAAGCGCGATTCGCACCCCGTTACGGTGCATCTCGTTCAGCAACCGCTTGTGTCGCTCGATAACCCGTGCGGCTCTCGCCGGATTCAGCGTGCCTTTGCCGTCCGGCGCGTAATCCGTCGTGGCAAAGGTGCTTATCTGAGCAGTGGGAATGACGATCATCTTTTTTGCCCCGGCACGTTTGATGTCTTCGGCGGTTAAGTCGTCCAAAGGCTTGGTGTCGGTCGCTCCGTTCCAGTTACAGTAGGGCGCGTGTGCGAACCCATCTACCCCGATTTTCAAACCGAGACGGAAATCGCCCGCCGTGTCGATGTGCGCGAAAACCCGCAAACCCGCCTTGCGCGCTTTAATCACGACATATTCGGCGACTTCGGGCGAAAGCCCCTTGCCGACCGTATCTCCGGCGGCAACGTATTTCTTGTGGTTTACCGCGTCCTGAAGGGCGATTTTGATAACATCCGGGCGTGTGGCGAGAATCGCGTCCCACTTCGCGTCCACGTCGGCTTTGCTATCGAGGAACCAATACACATTGTTTTCGCCGCGCCGACTTTTTTTCACTTCGGCGATTTTTCGGTTGGCTTCCTTGTAATCGTAGATGCCCATCGCCATCGGTTCATAGACCATGAACGGGTGTCCGTAGGTGCAGGTCAACATCCCGTTCGCGTAGGAAACATCAAGCGTACCCAGTTGGTTCAAGAGCGGTCGGGCTTCTTTCGCGCCGGTGGAATAGTTGCCCAACACCTGCACATAAAGAGTCCCTTCGCGTAGGTATGCGTTGGTCATTTCTTGCAAACCACGAACGCCGTCAAGGTTGTGCGTGTGCGCGTCGCCGAACGGGGGGATAACGTAGCCGTTTTGCAGGTCAATTGTTTCGTCAATCGTCGCGGGTTTTCTCGTTTCCAATTTGCCATTCACTGCATAGAACGTTTGCGGGCGAAACGTTTTCCCGTCGTACCATTGCCCGTTGACAAACGCATAAACCTTCGGGGACGGGGAAGTCGGCGTGTCGGGGCGGGCGTGACTTTCCCGCGAACTGGTCGCGCCGAA
>JACMIU010000277.1 GCA_014380985.1 Armatimonadota bacterium
ACCGCAAACACTGCCCGCAAATCGCGCACATCCGACAAAACCGCAATCGCCGCGCCCGGTGCGGCGATTTCGCCGGTTTCAGCACGGGTCTCCAAAACGCGACCCGTGAGTGGTGATGCGATGCGGTGCTTTGAGAGTTGCACCCGCGCATTTTGCACGTTTGCCGTAGCGCGTTGTTCGCTGGCGCGAAGGGCGGCAATCTGTTCGCGGATTGCCGCGAGCCGTGCCGGACGCGCCTGCGCCGCTTGCAGGTTCGCCCGCGCCCCGACGGCGTTTGCCGCCGCTTGCGCGATGTCTTCGGAACGTGCTCCTTCGCGGGCAAGCGAAACTGCCTCTCGCGCCGACTGGGTGCGTGCCAACGCGGAATCGTATGCCGCCTGTGTGCGGTCTAAAACCTGTTGGGCTATCGCGCCCTCGGACACCAATCTGGCGTACCGGTCGCGCTCTATTTTCGCTAAGTTCTCGTCGGTCTCGGTTTGCGACAGGGCGGCTTCGGCTTGGCGCAACTCCTGAGTGCGCGTCGCGCTTCGCGCCTTTTTCTCGCCGGCTGCCGCGCCGCGCACCGCTGCTGTCGCTCCGGCAACGGCGGATGCGGTTTCGGTTTGCGCCCGGTCGTAGTCGGCTTCGGCTCCCTTGCGGCTTGCGGTTGCCGCCAGAAGTGCGGCTTCGGCTTCGGCAACCGTCGCCCGCGCCGTGCGGTCGTCGAACACCGCTACCATTTCGCCTTTTGCCACACGGTCGCCGCGTTCGATGGGACGGGAAACGATTCGCGCCGCAACTTCCGCCGACACGGTGACAACGTGCCGCGCTTCCAAAACGCCAGAAAGGGCTTGTGTTTCGCCCGGCGCGGTTTCCGCCACAGCGGTTACGGTGCGAGCAAGGGAGAGGTCGGCATTCGATATTGCCGGGGCGGGCGGTTTAGCTCCTGCCGCGTCGCGTTTTTGCGCGAACGTCACCGCGGCAAAAACAAGCCCGAACACGGTGACAAGCGATAGCAATACAATCATTGCGCCACGCAGGGGTGGTCTGCGTCGTGGTGCGAAAGGTTCGAGTGTTTCCATATTGATGTTCCTTCTATATTCGGTGTTTATATAGTTTACAGTGTAAAGAGTTCCGCAAAAAAAATCAGCACGGGGGGCATATCAAGCCGCGCAGGCAGTTATCAATCACCGCTTCAAGTAGGTAAGGATGTGCCACAGTGGGCAACATTCCCAGCCGCCCCGATAGTAAGAGCGATGTTGCACCGTGGAGGCTTGCCCAATACACGTGTGAAAGAATCGCTTGCGGTACGTTTTCGCATACCGACTGACCGCCCTCCGCACCGGGAATCACGGCGGCACTGCGAACCGCTTCCACGGTTGCAGGCGCGATTTTCCCGCAGATGATACCCTCCGAAACGGCGCGAACAATGAAACCGAACGCCCTAAGCCCTGCGGTTTCAGTGACTTCGTTCTTATGAAGATCGTTTTCCTTCATCTCGAACATGATCGCATAATAATTCGGTTGTTCTTGCGCGAATGCGAGATACTCCCGCCCCCCGGCGCGAAGTCGTTCAACGGGATCGAGGATACCGTTTTTTGTTTCTAATCGCTCCGAAAGCAGGTCGAAGCCTTCGGCGGTCAGCGCAGCGAAAATCGCGTCTTTGTCGGCGAAATACAAATAGATCGCGGTTGGCGAGTATTCAATTGCAGACGCAATGCGCCGCATACTCACCGCCTCGTATCCCTCCGACACAAATAAATCCCGCGCCGCATCGAGTATTTCACGTTGCAGGTTTTCGCGTTCGCGTTTTCTTCGTTCTCTTATTCCCATTGTTCAAATACTTTACAGTGTTAATATACCACTACTACTTATGCTTTGTCAAGGATGTCGCATTTTTATTTTTGCTTCGGCGGCGGCGCGGGAGCCACGGTGATCGTGGCGGCGGCGGTGTATGTCGCGTCGTCAATCGCGGTTCGCGCTTCAATCACGTACTGCCCCGGCGCGGTCGCGGCGGGAATCTGCATTCGGAAGCGCAAGGTGCGTTCGTCGCCTTTGCCTTGCAACGACACCACGCGGTTCACACCGTCGCCACCGTCGAGTGACCAACCGAGCGGCAGGGTCAGCACGACCTGCGCCCGCGCCGCGTCAATGGCGCGGCTACCGACCGTGACCACCACGGTTTGTGTGCCGCCGATGCCGCGCTCATTACTGGTTAGCACCGGCGATTTAGGCTGACTAAGGCGCGTGTAAAACGGCTCCACACGGTTGAACGATGCCAGCGCGGCAACGCTGACCGGCACATTGTTCGTCGCGCCGGTGTCGGGTATCCATTCCGCGCCGCCCGCTAAAACGTGCGCCCCGGTCGGCATGGTGTCGGAAATCATCGAGCGGAGCGGCAGTTTGATGGTTTTGCCCGGCGCGAGCGAAACGCCGCTATTGAGTGCCGCCGCGTCCACGAACGGTTGGCTCGCCTGCGACCCGCGCACGAAAAGCCGGGTTAGTAGCACGGGGGTTGCGCCCTCGTTTTTCGCTTGCAGTTCGGCTTGCACGGCGTCTCCCGCGACCACGTTCTTGCCGCCGAGAAGTTTCAGCGACACGCGCACATTGCCCTCCTTCGCGTCT
Organism: Armatimonadota bacterium; assembly: GCA_014380985.1. Lineage (GTDB taxonomy): Bacteria > Armatimonadota > Armatimonadia > Armatimonadales > Armatimonadaceae > JACMIU01. The sequence continues at coordinate 2,605 of JACMIU010000277.1, forward strand.
ACGCGGTCGGCGAGGCGAAGGCGAACAAACGGGCGATTCGATAAAATCGTCGCACCGGTCGGCGCGACTGCCGGTGCGCCGGATTCGACGCGCAAACCGATTTCGCGCCCGGCGATTCGCGGCAAACCGACCAGTTCGGTTTTGGCGATAGCGACCATCACCACATACGTACCGGAAACGGTGCGCCCGGCAACGGCTTGAATCGCGGATGGCGGGAGCGGCGCGGGGGTGCGAACCGGCAGGTTCGGGTTCTTCGCGCCGTCCCACAGTTCGGCGGTCACGGATACGGCGGTCGAAAAAGCGTCCGGGTCGAGCGTCACCGGGGTTTCCACCTGCACCTGCAAGTTGTCTGCGCCGCGCAAAAAGCCGTCGCTCGCGCCGTCAAGGTCGAAACGCACCGGCTCTGGCGCGGGCGATTCCCACGCAAGATAGATATTGTTGTCGTCCCAATCGAAGTAGACCGTTTTGCGCCCCGCCTTTTCGGTGATGATGTAGAGCAAGTCCCACCGGCTTTCCGACAGCGCGGTTTTCGGCAAAAGTTGCGGGGTGCGCTTGATGCGGTCGCGCTCGAACGTTACACCGACGGCGATGTCGGGCGTCGGGGTTCCGGTTTGCAACGCGGCGGTCGGTCGTCCCTCCGGCTTAAAGGTAGGTGGTGCTTGCGCGAAGGTGGGCGCGGCAAACAGGAAACACAAAACAAAGGCTGACGTGATTTTCATAGCGGTTACGGTTGTTAGAGCGTAACCGCGCCGAATCGTTGCAAGTGTCACATCGGCGGAAGTGGCTCGCGGTTGGCGTAGAAATCGGCGGGAACGCCGTCCGCGCCGACCGACAGCGCGACAATGCCGCCGACAATCGCGCAGGTCGTGTCCCGGTCACCCATCGCGGACACGGTTTGCCACAACGCTTCGCGCAGGTCGGTCACATACTCGGCGGCGCAAAACAGGGCGAACGGCACGGTATCGGGGGCGGAAATCTGCAAGCCGGTTCCTAAAACCGCGCCCGCGAAGCGCACCGAAACGCCGGGGGAGAAATCGCGGGCAATGCGTATTTTTGCCGCCGTTTCGCTCGTGGGGGTTTCGGCAAGCACGGCGTTTAGAAAGTCGGGGCGCGATAATGGGGTGGCACGGTTTCGCCACGCGATAACCGCCGCCACCGCGACGGCAACCGCCCCGGCGATTCCTTCCACGTGCGTGTGCGTGGTTTCCGCGCTTCTCGTAGCCTGTGCCGCGACATACGACAAATCGGCGTCAGCGAAAAATGCGCCAAGCGGAGCGACGCGCATTGCCGCACCGTTGCCGAAACTGCCCTGCCTTTCAAAAAGTCGGGCGAAGACCTCGCGTTCGTTATCATCACTTTCTTGCAAGCGCATCAACGCTCCGCCGATAGTGGGACCGTAGCCGCGCACCGGGTCAAAACGTCGCACAAAGTCGGTGAGTAGTTCGGCTCCGGCAATCTCGCCGAAGTCGCGCAGGTTTTGCACCACGGAAACCGCCATGAGCGTGTCGTCCGTCCAGTCCCACGGCGGCGCGGGGAGAAGGCGGGCTTCCGAATGCTCTACGGCTTCGCTATGAAAAAACATTCCGCCAAACGCATCGCCGATGGACAAGCCGTCCAGCGAAAGCAGAGCGCGGGTAAGCCGGTCGGAACGGTTCGTGTGCTTCATACCGTTAGTGTACCTGCTTCGGAAGCAGTATGCAAACGTTAGCCGACCGGTGAGCCGTCCGCGCAGGGGGCGTCGGGGCGCAGGAGAATCACGTCGCCGGGATCGTC
>JACMIU010000278.1 GCA_014380985.1 Armatimonadota bacterium
CAATATCAGCGGGTTCGCCGGGCTTCGGGTAATCGTTGAGCGTCAGACGTGGCTTCGGGTCAAGGCTCTTCGTTTGATTAAACCAGTCCACCATCGCCTCTTTGCCAAGAATATCGGTGAAATCGTGGTTGTCCCACGGCTCGTTGATCACGTCCCATTCGACGATTTGCCCCTTCAGCGCGGTCACTTCCTGCGTGATGTGATCGTTGATTCGCTTGGCGAGTTTCGGCTTATCCTTACCAATATCGGCTAAATCTTTCGGGGAAAATCGGTACGACCCCCAGACAAGGTTGTGTCCCTTTACCGGGATATTGTTTGTATTAAGCCAACCGACCACGCGCTTCGCCGCCGCCGGGTCGCCCTCGAAGTTGCTCCACTTTAAGTCGTTTTCAATCACGACTTTCGAGCAATATTTTTTCACCCATTCACGGTACTTATCGCCGTCGGGGGTTTGCGCGGAGATCATGTAGTCCGCCACCGCAGTGCCGAAGCCGAATCCGTGCCGCGTCTGCGCGAGCGAAACACTGGCGTTCGGCACGACTTTTCCCGCTGCGTTCTTCACCACCACGGTCACGTTGCCTTTGCGTATCTTTTCGATGCGCGCCTCGGCTTCTTTGCGCCACGCCGCGTCCGCCTCGATGCCTTTGTAGACCGAACGGGTGCGCGGTAGGTCGGCGAGTTTCACCGTGTCGCCAAAATTGAGAAACTGAAAATCGGCGATTTCCAATATCTGTGCGCCGAAACCAAGACGGAACGTGACGTGCGTTTCGGGCGGCGCGTCGTTTGTCATCACGAGCGGAACGAAAACACGCTTCCACTCTTTGCCTGCGCTTACCTCGGTTTCATTGTACTTCGTCCACGGTTCGCCCTGCCTTTCAAACACGAACTGTGTGCGTCCTTCGCCGGTTTCGCGCTGTCCTTGCGGGGCGCGAATATAGAACGCCGCCAGCAACACGTCGCCTTTTTTCAGTGTACCGGGGCTTGCCAACGTTGCCTGAACCACCCACGGGTTCGCCGGTTTTGTCAGCACAGTGAAACGCCGGGCGGTGGCGAACGGTTGACCGGTGACAGTCACCGTTTCGCCGCTTCCCTGCTCCGGTGTACCGCTAAAGGCGAGCGCGACGCTCCCATCGCTGGGAACCATCGGTTTGCCATTCGGGGGAATGGGTTTGTCCACGTTCGCCGCAAGCGGCTTCGCGCCCTGCGCGGCAACCACGGGGGATAATGAAGGCACAGGCGGCGCGGCTTGCGTACAACCCACACATAGCGTGAGCGATGCGGCAACCAAACCCGGACAAATACCGGCGATAAACAAACGATGTTTCATATTCTCTCCTACGAGGTGTATTAGTACAATTGTATCGGTTTCACGGAGTTTGTTCAACAGTGCGGCGCGGCAGGAGCAGAATCGCGGTCGGCACACGAACCCCGGTCGCTTCCGCGTCCACCAATCGCCCGTTTTTTTCGTAAACGATTTGCCCCGACGAACCGCCGTCAAGGCACATTGCTTCGATCGGTTCGGTTCCGTACTGCTTCTTGTAGAACACGGCAAGAAAATCGGCGACCTGCGCGTAGGTAGCGGCATCGGCGCGTCCCATCACGAAATGGCGCGGCTTTCCCGTGTCACCCGTGTCGTAGGCGACAAAGGCGCGAATCAGTGCCGGTTCGCTGACGAGGCGTTCTTCCTTGTCAGATATGCGCCGCACACCGCCCGCGTAAAGGCGCGGGCCGCAAGCGACGGCGGAGCGGAGATTCGCCCACGTTTGCTTTGTGTCGGGGTTGGTCGGCGAACCGTAGGCGCGAATGACGTTTTTCACCGTGCCGGTTGCCCAAACGATTTCGGGGGTTCCATCGGCGTGAAAGCCGATGGCGGAGCGCAGATACCGTTCGCCCGGTGTGCGCGTCGAGGGCGTGTCGCTTCCCGGCGCGACGACTTTGCCGTCCACGACGCACAGTTGAACGATTTGTTTGCGCGTTCCCAAATCGTCGTAACTTTGTCCGAAGAACCCCCCATTGATACCGGCGACCGCGCCGCGCTTTTCGCACCAATCGCGCACCGTGAACGCATCGCCGACAAAGTTGTTGCCCTGCCGCGTGACGTTCTGAGCGACCACCGCCGGAACTACGTTCGCCTTATCCAAATCCACTGCGAGCGTTTGAAACCCGGTGTGCCGCTCGAAAACCACGCCGGGCGTGACCGTGACCGGCGCGGTATCGGCGGGCGCGGGGGGAACGCAGGAGCAGGAAAAGAGCGCGGCGAAAAGAACGGCGGGGCGGAAGAAAAGTTTCATGGCGAAGCGTTGTCAGTATACCGCGCTTGGGGCGAACGTCACCGCGCCGCGATTTTTGCTATCGCCCAAGTCGCCGACTCGCGCACGACTTCGGACGGGTCGGTCTCAACCACGGTTTGTAACAGGGCAAGCGCGTCCGTGCCGCCGACGTTTCCGAGCGCGATACAGGCGTTGCGGCGCATTCCTTCGCGCTTCGGGCGCAGAAGCGGTGTTCCGCGAAACCGGGCGCGAAAGCCTTCCTCGGTAGCGGTATCGGACAGCAGTTGAAGCAGGTCGGGTCGCCCCGCGTTCGGCTGTGCCGCGAGACGTGCGTTTTGCCCCGCCCGCGCCCGTTCGTTCCACGGACACGCCGCAAGGCAATCGTCACAACCGAACACCTTGTCGCCGATTCCCTCGCGCAGGTGCAGGGCGATTGCGCCGCGATGTTCGATGGTCAGGTACGATACGCACCGGCGGGCATCCAAAGTCATCGGGGCGATTAACGCTCCCGTAGGACACGCCGCAAGGCAACGGGTGCAGGTTCCGCAATGGTTCGCGGCGGGGTCGGTGTCGGGCGCGAGTTCGAGTGTCGTCAGCAAAGCGGCGAGAAAAAAGAAGTTGCCGAGGTCGAGCGAAATCAGGTTGGTGTGCTTGCCCTGCCAACCGATTCCGGCGCGAGCGGCGAGTTCGCGCTCCCGGAGCGGGCCCGAATCCACGAAGCCCCGGCATTTCGCGCCGGGAAAACCCGCTTCGATTCGCCCGGCAAGCGCGTTCAACATTTCGCGGATAACGGTGTGGTAATCCTCTGCGGCGCGAGCGTAGCGGGCGACGGTTCCCCGCGCCCCGGCTTCTTGGGACGCGCTTTCGCGGGAGGCGTAACTTGCCGCCAGCACCACTACCGACCGCGCTCCCGCCAAAAGCCGTTCGTCGTCGGCGCGACCGCCGCGCAGTTCGGCGCGGGTTTCGAGCCAACCCATTTCGGCGTTCATTCCGGCATCGAGCCACGCTTTGGTGTGCGTGGTGTGCGCGGGCGCGTCGGGCGTGGTGATTCGCGCCGCGTCGAACCCGGCATCCGCGGCGTACTGCTTGACCGCGAGGGCATTGTTCGCGGGCGTGTTCATACCTCTATGATACCGGCAATCGTCGGCGCGAGAAACAAAAAAAAGCGCGAACGGTTTCTCGCTCGCGCTTTTCATTTCGCTACTCTTCGCCTATCGGCGCGGGGCGTCCGCCGGGTCGCCGTAAGGATCTTGCGAGGCAGGCAGAATGTTTCCGCCGCCCTGTTGCTGATAGCCCGCGTTTTGCTCATCAGCAGGGTCGCCATACGGATCTGCCGAAGCGGGCAGGATGCCACCGCTTTGCTGTGGCTCGTAGCCACCTTGATTCGCATAGTTTTCTTGATAATGCTGGTCGTACTGCGGCGCGTTCGCATTGTCGTTCTGCCCGAACAGTTGCCCGATTTTGCCCAAAAGACCGTTGGTATCCACACTGTTGTTCGAGCGGGTATCGTTATCAATTAAGCCGGACACTTGCCGGTACAGGTTCATTAAGTCCATAATTTTGTCTTTCTTCGGGCGTTTCCACCCGTTTCGTGCTTAGTAGTTGCCGCCGGGACCCGGCGGAATCGCGGAACCGCCGCCGTAATCGTTGCCGCCGCCATACGCATTATCGAACTGCTCGAACGGTTGCGTCGTGTAGCCACGCGGCGCGGCGGGCGCGGCTCCCCGGTAGCGGTTGTAATCGGGGGCATACCGCTGTAAATCCTGCGTGGAAACCTGCACCGACTGGCTCGGAACCGTCAGCCATACCGGGCGTTTCTGCGCGTCGCGGTAATATACGCCGCCGTTTTTCGACCGGTACAGTTGCGGTGCTTGCGCGGGCGACACGGTTGCTCCGGCGCGACGTTGTGCGGCGACTTGCTCGGCTTTTTTCGCCTGATTTCTTTTGAACAGATAGTAAAGCAAGGCGGCTCCGCCAACGAGGGCGACCTTCTTGCCGGTACTCATCCCTTGCCGGGGCGCACCGGCTTGCGGTTTGCCGAACTGCGCGTAGGCAACCGGCATCGTGCCGAGCAGGGTCGGCGTGAACATCATCCATGACAGCATCAGTACTGTCCCCTGCCGTTTTGCGTCGAATTGACGTGATAATTTCATGGGAATCTCCAGTGGCGTGGAAGCAATATTTTTTGTCTTTGCCGCTTCGTATATTCCCCGGCGAGGCGCACCGTAAACACGGATCCTTCGCCTGCCGTTTCCTCCCGCCGATATATCGGATATAATCGAAGCCGTGTCCACTGCCACCATCGCACCGCCGAACCGTTCGCAAGCCGCTTCCTCATGGGCGGGTCTGATAAAACACCGTGAACTCATCGAAAACTTGGTGATGCGCGACATCAAAACGCGCTACAAGCAGTCTGCCCTCGGCTACGCATGGGCAGTGCTGAACCCGCTGATTTTCGCCGCGACGTATGCCGTGGTATTCGGCTTCCTGCTCAAACAAAGAGACATGGTGGCGATTCCCTTCACGCTGTACGTCTACTTTGGCTTGCTGATCTGGAACCTGTTCGCTATCGGGCTTTCCACGGCAACCGAAAGTTTAATCGCGCACGTCAGCCTGATTACAAAGGTCTATTTTCCCCGTGAGGTGTTCCCGATTTCCGCCGTTCTCAGCAAACTGGTGGATGTCGGTTTCGGGCTAATCGGGCTGGTTCCTCTGCTCCTGTTCTACGGGGTCGCGCCGTCGCCGAAAATCCTGCTCGCCTTGTGTCTGTTGCCGATTCCACTTCTGTTCACCATCGGCTTAGGGATGCTGTGCGCCTGCGCGAACCTGTTCTACCGTGACGTGCGCTACGTTGTCACCATGATTTTGGGGCTGATGACCTTCTCGGTACCGAATATGTACGCGGTGAAACTGATTTCCGACCGGGGCGAGAAGGCATTTGCGCTCTATATGTTGAACCCTATGGCGGTGACGATTGAAGCGATGCGCCGCCTGACCTTTCCGCAGACCGGAGATTTTGCCGAATTGACGGGCTACTTGGCAATAGCAGGCGCGATTTCACTGGTCACTTTTTTCGCCGGATATGCGGTCTTTAAGCATTACGAACCGCGTTTCGCCGAGTTTGTATAAACAGGAAAAACTTATTTTTGTTTGGGAGGATGAACGTTTGACGACAGAACCCACACCGGTGATTGAACCCGGTCGCTCCGCATTGATTACCGGCATCACCGGGCAAGATGGCTCCTATCTTGCCGAACTGCTCCTGTCGAAAGGCTACACCGTGTACGGCGTGGTGCGCCGCGCTTCGACCGAAAACTTCGAGCGAATCGCGCACCTTTCCGGGCGCATTCACCTTCTGCAAGCCGACCTGCTCGACCAGTATTCGCTGATTGAAGCAATCAAAAAAGCACAGCCCCGCGAAGTGTATAACCTTGCCGCGCAGTCGTTCGTGCCAACGTCGTGGGGGCAACCGGTGCTAACCGGCGAGTTTACCGCGATGGGCGTGACGCGGGTTCTGGAAGCGGTTCGCGCAGTAGACCCGACGATTCGTTTTTATCAAGCGTCGTCTTCCGAAATGTACGGCAAGGTTTTGGAAGTGCCGCAACGCGAGGAAACGCCGTTTTATCCGCGTTCGCCTTATGGCGTCGCCAAAGTCTACGGACACTTCATTACAGTCAACTACCGTGAGTCATATAATTTGTTTGCTGTATCAGGGATACTTTTTAATCATGAGTCGCCCCGCCGTGGTTTGGAGTTCGTGACACGTAAAGTCACCGACGGCGTAGCGCGTATCAAACTCGGTTTGGCGACCGAACTCCGCATGGGCAACTTGGACGCACGGCGCGACTGGGGCTTTGCCGGAGACTACGTAGACGCGATGTGGCGAATGCTCCAGCAACCGGAAGCCGAAGACTTCGTGATTGCCACCGGCGAAACGCACACGGTGCGCGAACTGGTAAAAACCGCGTTCGAGCAGGTCGGCTTGGACTACGAAAAATACGTTGTCACCGACCCGGCGTTTATCCGCCCGGCGGAGGTGGATTTGCTGATTGGCGACCCGGCAAAAGCGAAAGAAAAGTTAGGCTGGGTTCCGCAAACGTCGTTTGCCGAACTGGTCAAAATGATGGTGGACGCCGACCTTGTCCGCCTCGCACCCGTCGCGGCGGCGGCGAACCGGTAGGGATGAGAGGGCGTTTGTGATGGCGCGAATCTTAATTACCGGGGCGACCGGGTTTGTCGGCGGTTGGCTCGTGGACGAACTGCGTTCGCAACTACCGGACGCCGTGCTATTCGGCACGACGCATTCGGCGAACGGCACAGAGATTCCCGGCGTCACGCTTCTGCCCTGCGACATCACAAACCCCGAAGCCGTGCGGTCGGTGGTACGCACCGCCGACCCGACGCACGTGGTACACCTCGCCGGAATCGCGTCGGCGGCAGGCGGCAACGCCGATACACTCCGCGCCGTGAACGCGGACGCCGCGACAACGCTTTTAGAGGCGGTTGCCGCATTGGGCGACAACCGGCGCGTCCTGCTCGCGTCGTCGGGCTACGTCTACGGCGCGACCACGCCCGGCAATCCCGCCGCAGAAACCGACCCGCTAAACGCTATTGGCGCATATGCCGAATCGAAAGCGGCGATGGAAGAAGCGGCGCAGACGTTTTGCGCGAACGAGAGTAACGCTCACGTTTCCGTGGTGCTGGCGCGAGCGTTCAATCACACGGGCGCACGGCAAACCGATGCGTTCGTGGTTCCGGCGTTCGCCAAGCAGATAGCGCAAATCGAACGCGGTGAACTTGATCCGGTAGTCAAGGTCGGAAACCTATCTGCTTTGCGCGATTTTTTACACGTCGCCGATGTCGTGCGGGCATACCGATTGCTATTAGATGCCGACCTGCCGGAACCGGTGACCGTGGTCAATGTCGCGTCCGGCGTCGGTGTTTCGATTCGCTCGATGCTCGACGAACTGGTTGCCCTGTCCGGCGCGGATGTCACGGTGGAGACCGACCCGGCGCGGCTCCGCCCATCCGACCTGCCCGAATGCGTCGGCGATTACGGCAAACTGAACCGTCTAACCGGTTGGATGCCGACCCATTCCCTGACACAAACCCTGCGCGAAACGCTCGATTACTGGCGCGGGCAAACCGCATGAACCCCACTGTCACCGCGCCGCGTCCCCTGCTCCGAAAAGTGCGCCCGCCCTCCGGCTTTGCCGCGCTCGATCTGCGCGAACTGTGGGCGTACCGCGACCTTCTGGTGACACTCGCCACCCGCGACGTGATGCTTCGCTACCGGCAAACCGCGCTCGGCGTCGCGTGGGTACTGCTTCAACCGCTCGTCGGGGCAGGGCTACTCGCGTTCGTGTTCGGCAAAGTCGCTGGGCTGGATTCGGGAACCGGCACGAACTATTTTCTGCTGACGTTCGCGGGGCAACTGTTTTTCGCGCTGTTTTCCGGCATCCTGACAAAATCGTCCGGCAGTCTGGTTGGCAACACGGGACTGGTATCAAAGGTGTACTTTCCGCGCCTCGCCCTGCCGCTTTCGACTATCGCGTCGTCACTCCTTGATTTCGTGGTCGGCTTCGTGGTGCTGGTTCCGCTCCTGTTTATCCTCGGTAGCGGCGTCGGATGGGGGTTGCTCACACTTCCGTTGTGGCTCTTGCTCGCCGCGCTGATGGCGATTGGCTGGGGGCTGATTTGTGCCGCACTCATGGTGTCATACCGCGATGTCGCCTATATTTTGCCGGTCGTGGTGTCGTTTCTCAATCTCGGTTCGCCGGTCGGCTGGCAACTATCCCGCGTTCCGCGAGAGTGGCTGACACCGTACCTGCTCGTAAACCCGATGGCGATTCTGCTGGAGGGTTTTCGCTGGTCGGTCACGGGGCGCGGGGCATATCCGCTCGCCCCCGGCTTCGTTTTGTACGCCGCCCTCGTCGCCTTCGGCGTGTTTGTCGGCGGGGCGCTCGTGTTCCGGTCGCTCGAAAGGCGGTTCGCCGATGTCATCTAAAGGCAATCTCGCGCTTTCGGTGCGAAACTTAGGCAAGCAGTACCGTATCGCTAAATTGGCGGGACATACGGCGACAACGCTCGCCGAAAGTCTTCTGTCCGCGCTGAAGGGCGGCACGAAGACTTCCTACAC
>JACMIU010000279.1 GCA_014380985.1 Armatimonadota bacterium
AGAATTGCTAACTTGCAACAAGGGCAGGTTGAACAGGCAACTCTAACTATTAGTAACTGTCGTTAGCCATCGCCTGTAATCTGTTTTCCACGGAGGATACGGTACGCCGATATTGCTCGGTAGTTCTGAAAATGTATACTTTACACGAAGGCGAAACAGCGGTACAATCGGGGTATGGAGAATCTACCGCCGTTTTTTTCGCCGTTCGCGCATGGCTTTGTGCGCGTCGCCGTCGCCGTGCCGGAAGTCAAAGTCGCCGACCCCGTGTTTAACGGGGCGCAAACTGCCCGTCTTGCCCGCCGTGCCGCCGTGGAAAATCACGCGCAGGTGTGCCTGTTTCCCGAACTCGGACTTTCGGCGTACACCTGCGACGACCTGTTCCATCAGGACGTGCTATTAGAAGCGGTGCGGGAATCGCTCGATGCCCTGCGCCGCGACACCGCCGATTTGCCGTCCGTTTTAGTGGTCGGTGCGCCGCTTCGCTTCGAGAACCGCGTTTATAATTGCGCGGTACTTATTCACCGTGGCTCAATTCTCGGCATCGCGCCGAAATCGTACCTGCCGAACTACCGCGAGTTTTACGAGAAACGGTATTTCGCCGCCGCCCGCGACGCAAGCGTAGACGCCGTGACACTGCTCGGCGAAACCGTGCCGTTCGGAGCCGACCTGCTTTTCGAGGCGAGCAACGTTCCCGGTTTCGCCTTAGGCGTCGAGATTTGCGAGGACGTTTGGACGCCCGTGCCGCCGTCCACGTTTCTCGCGCTTCGCGGCGCGACCGTGCTGTGCAACCTGTCGGCGTCCAATATCACCATTGGCAAAGCGGATTGGCGCAAAACGCTGTGCGCGGCGCATTCCGGGAAATGCGTCGCCGCGTACCTGTATTCTTGCGCGGGGGCGGGCGAATCCACCACCGACCTCGCGTGGGACGGTCACGCCCTCGTGTACGAAAACGGCGATTTGCTCACCGAATCCGAGCGGTTCGCGGATGGCGAGCAGTTAATCGTCGCCGACGTGGACATCGAGCGGCTGGTTAGCGAGCGCACCCGGCTGTCGTCGTTCACCGATTCGGCGCACGATTTCGGCGACCGAACGGTGCGGCGTATCGCGTTCGCGCTGGATGTGCCGACCGGCGAAATCCCGCTTGAGCGCACCGTGGAGCGGTTTCCGTTCGTGCCGACCGACGGGCGGCTTCGTGACGAACGGTGCTACGAAGCGTACAACATTCAGGTGGCGGGCTTGGTGAAACGCCTCAAACATTCGGGCATCAAGCGCATTGTCATCGGCGTTTCGGGGGGCTTGGATTCCACGCACGCGCTGATTGTCGCCGCCCGCACGATGGACAAACTCGGACTGCCCCGCGAAAACATCCTCGGCTACACGATGCCCGGCTTCGCCACCACCGACAAAACGAAAAACAACGCCCTTGACCTGATGAACGCCCTGCAAATCACGGCGCGGGAGATTGACATTCGCCCGTCGTGCCTGCAAATGCTCCACGACCTCAACCACCCGTTCGTGGGCGGCGAACCGGTCTACGACATCACGTTCGAGAATGTGCAAGCCGGGGAGCGCACATCGCACCTGTTCCGCCTCGCCAACTTTAACGCCGCGTTAGTTTTAGGAACCGGCGACCTGTCCGAACTCGCGCTCGGCTGGTGTACATACGGCGTCGGCGATCACATGAGCCACTACAACGTCAACGCTTCCGTGCCGAAAACCCTGATTCAGTATCTGATTCGCTGGGTCATCGGCACGAACCAGTTCGGCGACGCGGCTTCCGCGACCCTGCTTTCGGTTGTGGAAACCGAAATCTCGCCCGAACTCGTCCCCGGCAAAGAGGGCGATTTGGAGCCGTCGCAAAGCACGGAAGCGAAAATCGGGCCGTATCCCTTGCAAGATTTCCACCTCTACTACATCACGCGCTTCGGGTTCCGCCCGTCGAAGGTGGCGTTTTTAGCGTGGTCGGCGTGGCATGACACGCAAATCGGAGCGTTCCCGG
>JACMIU010000280.1 GCA_014380985.1 Armatimonadota bacterium
ACACCGACGCGGGATACTGTGCCGGTTTGTGCGCCGGTATCGGGGTTCCACTGGTTATCTCGCTCGGCAAAGTCACTCCCGCCGGGCGTTCACCGCAAGCCGCCGCCCGTGCCGACCGGTACGATTTTCTTACGGAAACCGCGCACGAGTGGGACGCCAACTGCCTCGCAGTCGCACACACGGCGGACGACCAAGCCGAAACCGTGCTTCAGCGCGTTCTGCGCGGCACGAGCGTGGACGGCTTGGCGGGTATTCCGCCGACCCGCGCCCTCGCGCCCGGCGTGACAATTATTCGCCCGCTTTTGTCGGTGTCCCGCGCCGAAGTAGAAGCGTTTTGCACCGGAAACGCTATCACCCCCCGGCAAGACCCGACCAACGCCGGGACAAAGTACACCCGTTCCCGGCTACGGCAAGCGATGCCCGCCATCGCCCGCGATTTCAACCCGCGCCTCGGCGACGCCCTGCGCCGCCTGTCAGACAACGCCCGCACCGATGCCGATTACATTGCGGCAGGAGTTACCGTGCTTTGGGCGAACGCGATTCTCACGCACGAACCGGGGGTAACAGTATCGCTGTTGGTCGCCGCGCTTGCGGGGGCGCATCCGGCACTATCGCGCCGCGTTTTGCTGATGGCGATTCGTGCTGTGTACCCCGAAACCGCGCCGGTCGAGCGGGAAGAAGCCGCCACCGCCGCGTTTGTGGACGCCCTCGAAACAATTGTCACCACGCGAACCGGAGCCGTAACGCTTCCGGGCAAAGTCCAAGCCCGCCTCCAGCAAAAACGTACGGTGCTAACACTTACTTACGGGCAGGAGAAAACAAACGCCCCGGTGAACGTAACGCCGACTTAACGCTATGCCCTTACAAATCACCGTTTCCACGCACCCGCTCGCCGCGCACCTTGTCACGCACCTGCGCGACGCCCGCACCGCGCCCGCGCCGTTCCGCAACCTTTCCGACCTGCTCACCGTGATACTCGCGCTGGACGCTACCCGCGATTTGGCAACCCGAACCGAGCCGGTCAACACGCCGCTCGAAACGATGGATGGAACGTACCTCGCGTCGGGAATCGTCGTCGTGCCGATTTTGCGGGCGGGCTTGGGGATGCTACAACCGATTTTGAACCTGTTCCCCGACGTGTCGGTCGGCTATATCGGCTTGGCACGGGATCACACCACCGCCGTGGCATCCACGTACTACGAAAAGTTGCCGAACCTGCGCGAGAAAAATCGCCCCGTGCTACTCGTTGACCCGATGCTGGCGACGGGCGGGTCGGCGTGTCAGGCGATTGACGCGATAAAGAAAGCGGGCGGAACCGATATTCGCCTCGTGTGCGTGGTAGCCGCGCCGGAAGGGGTTGCCGTGGTCAACGCCGCGCACCCGGACGTTCCCATTTACGCCGCCGCGCTTGACCGGGAGTTATCCGACGTGAAATACATCCTCCCCGGCTTAGGCGACTACGGCGACCGGCTTTTCGGAACGCTTTAGGTGGTAATAAATATTGGGAAGCGCGTTCAGCATCCTTCCAAGAATGCGATAATATTGACGTGACCACGCTCCAGTGCAAGCGACAGTGCCGTGCGCCCCTTACCGTCTGTGTTGGATGTCGTCGCTCCCGCTTCAATAAGGGCTTGAACTTTATCGAAATTACCAAACCATGCCGCTTCCATCAGCGGCGTTGCGCCACCGGAGGCGTAAGCGTTTATATCGGCTCCCTGCGCCATTAGTTCGCTCAACGTTTCAGGAAAACCGTATCCTGCGGCGAAATGTAGCGCAGTTCTTCCTTCGTCGTCGCGTGCATTAACTACCGCACCATGATGGGATAGTAGGCGCGCTATTGCCGGTTCCCGTTCCCTTGCCGCTATCATTAAGGGTATGTAGCCCAAATTGTTGGCGTGATTGGTGTCCGCACCGGATTCCAGCAACAACCCAATGAGTGCGAACGAACCGCGATAAACGGCTAAACTAAGAGCCGTTGTGCCGATTAAAACACCAGTTGCCTCCGGGTTCGCGCCAAGACGCAATAACAATTCGGCTACTGAAATCTGATGGCAAGCAACCGCGTACATCAAAGCCGTCCATCCTTCGGGGGCGGCAACGTCTATATCACCACCACCTTCCGCGTAATGGGCGATAATAGTGTCGCGGCCCGTCCGTGCGGCGCGATGAAGGTGTTTTATTGCGGTAGGGGACATCTTTTTCACATCGGGAGTGACACCCATTCGCGGGGCGTTACCCCGGCGCGAAATGCCGCCAGCGTTTTCCAAACGTCGGGAATCGTTTCGGTGGTCGCCAGTAGATCGAGGTACAGGTTGCGCTCCGCGACCGCCACGGCGTCGAAGCCCCAGTACAGGCTCATCAGCGGATTGATGAACAGTTCGGAACCGTCGGTGCGGTAGTTGGCGTGGTAATTGCCGAACCGCCCCTCGACCGCCGACAGGATGGACGTGTTGACGATGCTCGGATGGTTGAACATCTTGGCGTGAACGAACTCGACCGCCGCCCGGTACGCTTCCGCTTCCGGCATCTGTGGCAGGAGCGACCACGCCCCCAAGTACGCGCCCTTCATGGCAAGCGCGGCTACCGATTCCAAAAAATGCGCGTGGCAAACGCTGTGAAACGTGTCAATTCCGAACCCGATACACGCTAAAAGTTTCGTCGGTACGCCCTCCAACCGGTTTACTGCGTAGAGCGAAACAGAATCTTCTTCGGGCGTCCCTAAGCCCTGCTCGTCGCCGCGCATTAACGAATCGGTTCCACCATCCACCAAGACCACGGCATCCACGCCGCCCAAATGGTCTACAAGATTGCGGTACGCCGCCGCAACCGGACGCGCCCC
>JACMIU010000281.1 GCA_014380985.1 Armatimonadota bacterium
CGGGTGAGTGCCGTTTTCGCCGCGTCTAAGGATTCGGCGCGTCCGGTTCCGGGCTTGTCGTCGTCCCACTCCCACGCGAGCGTGAGTTCCGACCGGTAGTGCGCCTGTAGGCATAAAAAGCGGTACGTGAGCGGATCGTAGCCGGAGTCAATCAGCGTTTGCACCGTGAGAAACTTGCCCGACTTCGCCATCTTCTCGCCCTTCGGGAAAACCAGAAACGCGCTGTGCATCCAATACTTAACGAACTGCTTGCCGGTCGCGCATTCCGATTGCGCGATTTCGTTGGTGTGGTGAACCGGAATATGGTCGTTGCCGCCGCAGTGAATATCGAACGTTTCGCCGAGATACTTCATGCTCATCGCCGAGCATTCGATATGCCAGCCGGGGTAGCCGGTTCCCCACGGCGATTCCCATTTCATGATGTGATTCGGCTTATTCGTGAACCACAGAATAAAGTCGGCGGGGCTACGCTTCGCAGCGTCCACGAATAAATCGTCGCGGGTCGCTTGTTGCTGTTCACCGAGGCGCGTGTTGCCTAACTTGCCGTAGTCGGGGTCTTTTGACGTGTCGAAGTACAAGCCTTCGGGCGTCGTGTACGTATAGCCGCGTTCCTCAAGTTTCGCGTTCAAGGCGACCATCGCGTCCACATTGTCGGTGGCGCGGGGAAGCACATCGGGCATGGTCGCGCCGAGCGCGGTTAAATCGCGCACAAACGCCGCTTCGTACTTTTCGGCGATTTCCCACACGCTCATTTGTTGCTCGCGTGCGCCTTTCGCCATCTTGTCCTCGCCCGCGTCGCCGTCGGAGGTTTGATGCCCGACATCGGTGATGTTCATGACCCAGCGCGTTTCGTAGCCGTTCAGACGGAACGTGCGGGCGAGTAAATCCTCGAACAAAAACGTTCGCAGGTTGCCAATATGCGCGTAGTTATACACGGTGGGCCCGCAGGTATAAATGCCGACCTTGCCGGGGGAAAGCGGCTCGAAGCGTTCTTTGGTGCGCGAAAGCGTGTTGTATAAAAAAATATCCACGCTTTCGATTATACCGCGCCAATCGCGGCGTTCTAAAAGCGACGTTAATGGCGCGGCACGAAACCGCTCTGGCACTCGATGCGCCGTCCGTAGCCCGGTGTTATCGCCGCTTGCGTCGCGGTTTTGCGAAGAAGTATCTGGAAACGTTTCTCGCCGACGTACTCAACTTTGCCATCCATGAACGCCGTCAGGCGTAGCCCCGCGTCTGTGTCGCCGATAGTGGGGCGGTCTGCATAAGCAAGTACGGTGCGGTTGCGACCGAGTGTATCGGCAGGAAAATCGCTGAGCGCGTGACCCAACACGGTGGGATTCGGCAGGAAAACGCCACTGCCGCCGCTTCTTTCCGACCACAGCCAAAGTTGGTCACTTTTCAGATAGGGGGATAATGCGGCGCGAGTTTCGGCGACGGTTCCCGGCGGTGGCAAACGGTTGTCGTAATCCTGAACGTACTGATCGTAAGCAAGCGCGAGTTGTTTTAGGTTCCCGTAGGGCGAGGGAGAATGAAAACGCGGTCGCGCTTTGGCGAATATCGGATAAACGAGAGCGGCAACCAACAACAAGAGGCAAATCCCCGCGCACAAACGGGCAATCTCGATCTCGATACGGAATGCCTTACCCTCCATGCGTCGGGGACGGCGCAGTATCGTTTCGTGTTGCCAGCAAAGCATGGCAAGAATTCCGCACAGCGCGAACGCCACGCGCACAGACGGCACGGCGAACTGCTCCAGCACCAGATAGACGCCGTGCCATAGCGTCGCAAGCGTCGCGCTAACGGCGAGAATGCTCCAAGCGGCGGGGGATAATTTCATGGCTTCGCTCCTTTGACCCCGGCGTTGTAGCGCGGCTTCACGGCAAGTGCGGCGGCGAACTCCGCTTCCGGTGTCCATTTGACATGACCGTCTA
>JACMIU010000282.1 GCA_014380985.1 Armatimonadota bacterium
AAGGGGCGGTGAACGCAGCGCATCCCCGCCCCCGAAAACCCGATAAAATCCTGCCTGAGTATATCAATTATCGGAACCGTTCGCCTGACCTGACCTATGTTTCTACAACTACCCCCCGCCCTGCAAAACGTTTCCATGCAATTGTTGCAGGTTCTACAGCGCGATCCGGCAACCGCGCTTCTGGTCGCCGTGAGCGTTTTCGCCGTTCTGTTTTCCGCGGTTCTTTTTCTTGGTGTTCGCGTCGCGCAGATGAGCGGGCGACAGGCACGGCTTTTGCGCGGCACGGACGGCAAGGATGTTCAGCGGATGCTTCTTGACCATGTGGTGGAGATGGAGCAACTCGCCGTGCGCGTCGAACGCGCTTCTGTGTATGGCGAACGCAACGCGGCAAGTTTGCAGAACTGTCTGCAAAAAATCGGCGTGGTGCGCTTCGATGCGTTCGCGGATTTAGGGGGACGCCAATCGTTCTCGGTGGCGATTTTGGATTCCGAGGAAAACGGCGTGGTGCTAACCGGGCTTTCGGCGCGGCACGAAACCCGGATGTACGCGAAAGCGGTGGAGGCGGGCGTAAGCATTTCCGCCGTTCCCCTAACGCCCGAAGAAGCGGCGGCGGTGGACGCGGCGCAGTCCGGCACACCCGGCACGGACGAAGTGGGCGCGGCGAACGCGCACGAGCCTTTGCCGGGATCGCTCCGCGACAAAATCACGCAAGCGGCGGTATCGGCGGGCGTGTTGCCCCCACGCCCGATTCCGCTCCACTCAAACGACCGATTTAGCGCGGCACTGCGTAACGGAAACTGACACAACGCGATGTTTTGGAAACGAGCGACCACCCCGGCGGGCGGTGACGCGGCAACGATGCCCGCGTCGCCCGCCCGCTCCGACGCCCCTACATCCAGCGAAGCATCGGCACGGGTTTTCGGCTCGTCGGAAGAACGCCACCTGATTGAGCGAAGCCGCAAAGGCGATTTAGACGCTTTCGACAAACTCGTCAAGCAGTACGAAAAAAGCGTTTTCAACACGGCGTACCGGCTGTCCGGCTCCTACGACGACGCTTCCGACATCGCACAGGAAGCATTTGTCCGCGCTTGGAACAACCTCAAATCGTTTCGCGGCGACGCGCAGTTTTCCACGTGGATATACCGCATCGTCACCAACGTCTTTTTAGACGACCGCAAGAAGAAACGCGCCCGACCGCATCGCTCCCTCGAAGATGAGATCGCCTTAGATGAATCATCGGTTGAGCGGCAGTATGCTGACCCCGCGCCGGGACCCGCCGATCTTGCCGAGGGCGACGAACGCCGTCATCTGCTAAACCGAGCCATCTATTCGCTTCCCGAAGCACAGCGGGCAATCGTGGTGCTGTACCACGCGCAAGGCTTGTCCTACGAGGAGATTGGCGAGATTACCGGGCAACCGATGGGTACAGTGAAATCACGCCTTAACCGCGCCCGCCTCGCGCTCCGCGACCGCTTGAGTGGATTCGCGGAACTTTTTGACGGGGCGACTCGTCCGAAGGGATAGGAGTAGCACGCATGGATACCAGCCGATTCCAAGAACATTTATCCGACTATGTCGAGAGCCGTTTGACCCCGCCGGACAAGGCGGCGATGGACGCGCACGTCGCCGCGTCGCCCGACGCACAAGCCGAAGTGGCAACGCTACGCGAAACGTGGGACGGGCTTGACGAATGGGCAAAGGCGAGCGAAAGCGATGCACCGATGTTTTTCCGCGACAACGTTCTTTCTGCGATTGAACGCACGGGAACCCGGCGCGGCTATTTCGGCGGCGACAAGGGAGCGAGTTTTTCGATGTGGGAGCGACTTTTCCCGAATCCCGGTCGCCTCGCCCTCGCGGCGGGAATGGGCGGGCTGGTCGCCGTCACCGGCTTTTTGCTGGCAACTAACGCGCTAACGCCGGGTGGGCAAGCCCCGATGGCGACGGCTTCGCTGACAAAAATCACGCCCTCTGATAACGCCGTTCTGCCCGGCGTGAATCAAAACGCCGACAGCAACGACGCCGAAACTGCGCCGCGCCTTTTGATTACGTCGGGGCGCACCCTGACCCCCGAAGCGTTGACCGCTTGTGATTTCGCCTTCTGGCTCGAAAACGCCCCGCGTGGCTCGGCGAAGTTTACCGTACTGGGCGCGAGCGACCCGGTGGGACTACCGGACGCCGGGAAAACGTTCTCGTATTCCGGCATGACGTCCGGCACGGTGCAAACGCTTCGCATCCCTTACGACGGACAGAAGAACGCCGCACTCGCTATCAAAGTGCGCTGGACGGCGACCGGCTCCGCGCACGAGCGATACCTGTTCGTGCCGACCACGCCGCCCGCGATGGTGGAAAATGCGGTATCGAAGCCCTTGCCAGCGTTCACTCTGGCAGAGATGCCGTTGGTGGACGCGCTCAAGCAGGTGACGATTCAAACTAACACCGCGATTACGCTGGAAGGCGTGGCAAACGCGCAAACGCTTCGCGCTCGTGTCGGCTCGGACGGCAAGGAAACCGTGGCAGTCGCGCTTCGCCGCGCCCTCGAACCGCTCGGCTTGCAGGTGTCGCGTTCGCCGTCGGGATTACTCGTTTCTCCCGCGAAGTAGCGGAGAAACGGGAACCCATTGGTGCGTCCGGGCGTCCCGTGTGGAAAGCCGCCCGGTGTTCCGGTATAATAAGCGGTCAGAAAGAGGCGGAAATCCTACCGCCTTGCAAAGAAAGCACCGTTTTTTACCCCCATGCCCTCGCCGCGTTCGCCCAAAGCCAAATCGCCGACTCCCGATTCGTCCGCCGAAGAAGCGACGACCGACACCCTGCACGATCTGTTCGACGACCTTGCGATGGAGGAAATCGCCGACGCCCTCGACCTTAATCTGTCCGAGATAAGCAAAGGCAAATCCGGCAAATCCGGCGCGGCACGGCGCGTCCGGTCAAGCAAAAGCCGTTCTGCGATTCAGGTACTGCCGCTAATCCCCGTGCGCGACACCGTGTATTTCCCGCACATGGTCTTTTCCCTGTTTATCGGACGCGACAAATCATTGAACGCGCTCGAATCCGCGTTAGACGGTGAACCCGGTATGCCGCGCCGCATCGTGCTGGCGACGCAGAAAAACGTGGACAACGAAGACCCCGCGCCCGACGATATTCACGCGGTCGGCATCGTCGCCGACGTTTTGCAGGTGCTACGTCTGCCCGATGACACGGTGCGCGTCATGCTCGAAGGCGGGCAACGCCTACGTCTTGACCAGTTTCTGCAAACCGACCCGTTTTTCATGGTGCGCGTTTCGCCCGTGGTCAAAATACCGGAAATCGAAAACGTGGAATTAGAAGCCACGGTGCGAAGCATTGTCGCCGAGTTTGAACGGTTGGTGAACGAGGGGCGGCAGATCCCGCCCGAAGTCATGGCGGGGGTGCTTCACGTGTCCGAACCGGCGCGACTTTCCGATACGATTGTGCCGTATCTGAATATCTCCGTGTCTGACAAACAGGCTCTCTTGGAAACGTTCGGGGTGCGCGACCGATTGAACAAACTCGCGCTTGTTCTCACGAAAGAGAACGAGATTTTAGAAGTTCAGAAAAATATCCGCTCCCGCGTCGAAAAAGAGATGGGTGACCATCAGCGCGAGTTCATCCTGCGCGAACAGATGAAAGCCATCCGGCAGGAACTCGGCGACGGAGCGGGCGGCGATTACGACGGCGGTAGCGAGGCGGGGGAACTGCGCGAGAAAATCGAGGCGTGCGAAATCCCGGAGCCGACGAAAGAACGCGCTTTGAAAGAATTAGAGCGGTTCGCTCGCACTCCCGCCGCGTCGCCGGAATCGGGCGTGATTCGCAACTATCTCGACTGGCTCGTCGCCATGCCGTGGAACAAGGCGAGCGAGGACAAGTTAGATTTAACCGACGCCGAAACCGTGCTAAACGAAGACCACCACGCTCTGCCGAAAGTCAAAGAGCGGATTTTGGAGTTTCTGGCGGTTCGCAAACTGCTTTCGGAGCAGGAGAACCCGCCGTCGAAATCGCCGATTCTGTGTTTTGTCGGACCTCCCGGCGTTGGCAAAACGTCGCTCGGAAAGTCGGTCGCCCGCGCTTTGGGCAGATCGTTCCACCGGATGTCGCTCGGCGGTGTACGCGACGAAGCCGAAATACGCGGGCATCGCCGGACGTATATCGGGGCGTTGCCGGGGCGCATCGTGCAGGGCTTGAAGCAGACCGGCGTCCGCAACCCGGTGTTTCTTTTAGACGAGATAGACAAAATCGGGCAAGACCATCGCGGCGATCCGTCGTCCGCGCTTTTAGAAGCGTTAGACCCGGAGCAGAACGACACGTTCGCCGACCATTACTTAGAAGTGCCGTTCTCACTCCGCGACGTGCTGTTTATCTGTACTGCGAACACCACGGATACGATTCCCTACGCGCTCCGCGACCGTATGGAAGTCATTCAGTTTTCCGCCTACATCGAAGCCGAAAAACTCGCCATCGCCGAGAACTATCTGGTTCCCAAAGCCGTGCGGGAAAACGGTTTAACCGCCGACCTGTTACAGTGGGACGTCGACGCACTGCGCCGTCTTATCCGCGAATACACCCGCGAAGCCGGGGTACGAAACTTGGAGCGGGAAATCGGCGCGATTTCCCGTAAGGTCGCCCGTAAGGTCGCCGCTAAGGAAGTGATTGACACCACGGTTATTGTTCCCGACGCGCTCCCGGATTATTTGGGCGGCAAGCGTCATTCGTGG
>JACMIU010000283.1 GCA_014380985.1 Armatimonadota bacterium
CGGGGCGGGCGTCCAACACGGCGCGGCACGACGAGCCGGAATCGAACCAAACGTCCAAAACGTCGGATTCTTTCTCGTATTCGTCCACCGAGCCGCCGAGCGGGCAGACCCAATCGTCGCCGAGGATTTCGCGGGGCGTGCGTTCGTACCAAGCGTCCGAACCTTCCGCTAAGGTCAGTTCGTACACCTTTGCCACCGATTCCGGCGTCAGCACTGTCTGCCCCCGGTAGTAGAACACGGGGATACCGACGCCCCAAGCGCGTTGCCGCGAGACGCACCAGTCCGGGCGGTTTGTCACCATCGCCGAGATGCGGTTCACGGTTTCGGCGGGGAACCACGTCACCGTGCCGATTTCCGCCAGAGCCTTTTCGCGGAACCCCTCGTGATCAATGCTCATGAACCACTGCACCGTGGCGCGAACCATTACCGGGTTGTGGCAACGCCAGCAGTGCGGGTACGAGTGCGCGTATTGCTTCTGCGCGAGCAGGTTGCCGTTCTCGGTCAGTGCCGCGATGATGGCGGCGTTGCCTTCCTTGAACACGTGCAAACCGGCGAACGTACCGACCGAGTCGTCGTAGCGACCGTCGGCTAACACGGGTTGCAGGGTGGGAAGGTCGAAGCGGCGTCCTGTGTCGAAGTCCTCCTTGCCGTGTCCCGGCGCGGTGTGAACCAAGCCCGTCCCGGCGTCAAGGGTCACGTAGTCGGCATGAACGAGGCGCGATTCGCGGTCGAACGGTGCGCCCATCGTGTGCAGGGGATGGTGGAACGTCAGCCCCGCGAGCTCGATTCCCGGCACGACTTTGACCGTTTCATACTCCGCGATACCGGCGGCGGTCATCGTCGCCTCCACCAAGCCCCCGGCTAATAGGTAGTGATCCTCGCCCGCCTTTACCACGGCATAATCGAACACCGGCGACGCGGTCACGGCGACGTTCGCGGGGATTGTCCACGGTGTTGTTGTCCAGATAACCGTGTAACAGTTGGTGGCAGGTAGCCCGGCGAACACGCCTTGCGGGTCGTCCTTTACCGGAAAGCGGACGTAGATAGACGGGTCTTTGGTTTCGGCGTATTCTAATTCGGCGTCGGCAAGCGCGGTTTCATCGGTCGCGCACCATGAAACCGGGCGCAGTCCGCGGTAAACGAAGCCGCGCTCCGACAGCACACCGAACGTTCGCACGATTTCCGCCTCGAAGCGCGGACTCATCGTCAGATACGGATTGTCCCAGTCGCCGCGGATACCGAGCCGCTTAAACTGTTCACGCTGCTTTTCGACATATTCGGCGGCGTATTCGCGGCAACGCTTGCGGAGCGTGACCTTATCGGGCGTTTCCTTGCGGGCGCGAAACTCCTTCGTCACATTGACTTCAATCGGCAAGCCGTGGTTATCCCAGCCCGGCACATACGGCGCGGCAAAGCCTTGCATCGCTTTGTACTTGACGATGAAATCCTTGAGCGTTTTGTTCAGTGCGTGTCCGAGATGAATATCGCCGTTCGAGTAAGGCGGTCCGTCGTGCAGGACAAAAAGCGGCGCACCCTCACGGATAGCGGTTCGGGTGTAGGTGTCGTTGGTCGCCCACGTTTGCGCGATTTCGGGTTCGCGGGTCGGCAGGTCGGCTTTCATCGGAAAGTCGGTTTGCGGCAGGTTCAGAGTGTCGCGGTAATCGGGCGCGTCGGTGGCGACGGCAGTTTGTTTCGGCATATGGTTTCTCTAATACATTCGGTTTGTCGTGAGCGGAAGCGGGGGCAAAAGAAAAAGCGTCCTTCGCTAAGGAAGAAACGCTCGCTCACGGTTCGATGAGAGCGCGGACGTACAAAAACGCCGCGCCTCCCGGTAGCGGTTCTTCACTCAGCGGGGACGCCGTATAATCTGCTCTATTCCGCCGGATTTGCCGCCGAAGCGGGGCGGGACGGTCGGTTTGTGGTAAATCGGTTCGCATGGTTTTGCGGTTACGCCTTGCAGTATACCGCGTTTTATCGCGCCAAGCCTCCGGCAACAAGCGGGTATACTGCCGCTATGGAAAACAAAACGTGCGCGAAGTGCGGGTCGAACCACCTGATGCCGGGCTTAGAAATTATCTCTCATTTATACAAACCGACCGTTATGACCGGTAGTAACTGGATCGGGATGGCTACGGCAAGCAGTGAACTAACCGCGACGGTTTGCGGCGAATGCGGTTACACGGAAATATACGCGACAGAGCCACAGACGCTATACAAGGAGTGGCGCAGGGAGAACGCTTAAATTGCGTCGAACGCGCCCGCGCCGTCTTTGTAGCGAATGGTGACGGTTTGCGTGTCGCCCGGTTCGCCCGCGAAAAGTAG
>JACMIU010000284.1 GCA_014380985.1 Armatimonadota bacterium
GGAGAGGATTTCAGGAACGGATTAGAATTGCTACACGCTAAGCGAATCGCCACTGATCTTAGTGACAGAAACGCCGAGCGCGAACTTCCCGCACTCCTCCAAATCGTTGAATCGTCTGCCGGAGGCTTTACACCTTTGCGCGAAGCCGGGGGTATTCTGTCGAATTGGGATGGCTGGCTCGAACAAAGGTCACGCGGCGCAGCACTGTTCCATGCGTGGCTAAAGCAACCGTTCGTCGCAATACAACTTTCGGTCGGCGGTTATCTGCCCGCCCAGTACGCGACCGTGGCACCGCTTGCCGAGCGATTCCCCGACGAATGCGCCGCCGCTCTGGTAGACGCCGCCGAATGGCTACGCGCTTACGGCTATCCGTTAGATGTCGCGTGGGGCGAACTGCACCGGTTGCGGCGCGGGAACGTTGACCTGCCCTGCGACGGCGGACTGGATTCGCTTGTCCCGAACGGCGGACGACTCGACGAAGCCACCGGGCAAACCACCGTAACGTTCGGCTCGTCGTTCCGCGCCGTGGTGGAACTCAAGCCGGACGGCGTTCCCGAAATCTGGGCGTGTGCGCCGTGGGGCAACTCCGACGACCCCGAATCGCCGCATTACGCCGACCAGTTGCCCCTTGCGGCGCGGCGCGGATACCGGAACGTTCCGTGGACGCGAGCGGACGTGGAGCGGGAGGCGAATAGGTAGCGTCCCGGTGGACACGTGGGGCGAATGCCCCGCGTATTTACACGCCGACCATGTTCACGCGATACAGAACCCACAGGAGAACCGAAACCATGTCCCTATTCGACAAGCGCACCCACGCCAGCATGACGCAAGCCCTCACCGCCCGTAAGTTAGCCGAGCCGCCGAAATGGCTACCGAACGCCGTGGTCTACGAAACGCTGATGGGAAGCGTCGCCTACGGCGTGTCCAATGACACGTCGGACTGCGACATTTACGGCATCTGTCTGCCGCCCAAAGAAATGGTGTTTCCGCATTTGGCGGGCGAAATCGCCGGGTTCGGTACGCAAAAGCCGCGCTTCGATGTGTTTCAACAGCACCATATACAAGACCCGTCGGCGATGGGAGGCGCGGGGCGCGAATACGATCTGACGATTTTTTCGTTGGTGCGCTTTTTCCATTTGGCGATGGAAAACAACCCGAACATTCTGGATTGCCTTTTCACCCCGGCGAGTTGCGTGATTCACTCCACGGCAATCGGCGAACGTATCCGCGAAAACCGGCGCGTGTTCCTGCACAAGGGAGCTTGGCACAAGTTCAAAGGGTATGCGTACAGCCAGTTGCACAAGATGGAAATCAAGACGCCGCAGGAGGGCAGTCGCCGCGCCGAGCTCGTGGAAAAATACTCGTTCGACGTGAAGTTTGCCTATCATACAGTACGTTTGCTTGATGAAGTGGAGCAGATTCTGACTGTTGGCGACATTGACCTGCAACGCGACAAGGAACGCCTCAAAGCGATTCGCGCCGGGGAATGGACGGCGGAACAAGTCAAAGCGTTCTTCACGCAAAAGGAGCGCGACCTTGAAACGGCGTACCAGAACAGCACCCTGCCGCACATGCCCGACGAAGCGCGTATCAAATCGCTTCTTTTGGAATGCTTGGAGGCGCACTTTGGTTCGCTCGAAAAAGCGGTGGTCGTGGTCGGGCGAGAGCGCGAACTGCTTCAGCAAATCAAGGCGTTGTGCGAACGCGCTAACGTGTAAACGGGTAAACAGGGTGTGAGACGCGCCGCGTTTGGGGAATAACGAAGCCAAAGGAAACGAAACAATGGCGACTGGTAGCACGGATTCAACGGTAATGGTAGACCCGATCACGAACGGTGAGGCGGACGCGCCCAACGGCATGGGAATGGCGACATCGGACAACGCGCCCTTGATGCCGACCGGAACGCACGGCGGCGGCATGGGGTCGGGGGCGGGCATGGACACCGACGATTTGCAGGACGGAACCGACGGAGTCCCCGAAACCAATAAGTCCGCCCCGACAGACGGCGCGGGAACCGGCAACTACGCGAATGGACCAGACCTTAGCGAAACCGACGATGAGCAAACCGGCGTGGTCGGCGAGGTCAACGGCGACGACAAAGCGGCGGGCGGTATCTAAGCCCGCTGTTTACGCGACAACGCCGAGAGCCACGCGCCCGCGTGCGAAATCCAGTCCTCGTCGGTGAACGAGGTGGGCGCGTCGTTTTCGGTGTTCGCGGGAATATCAAACTTAAACTGCGCCCCCACCGCGAAACCGTTACAAATCGCGCCTTTGATATTCAGCCACGAACCGGCGCACCGGGTTCCGATGCCGTGAATCAGCGACACCGGAACAGCGATGCCCGCCGCGATCTCGGTGTCGAACAGCGTGGAACCAGCGAGCGATTCGCGGGTCAGTCCCGCGTTTAACCCGGCTATCCACTGCAGGTTGCCGGTGTAAACGGCGCGAAACGCCGCGTCGCCAAACGCCCGTTCAAACTCCCACGCGAGAGCCGCCGCCAAGCCGTAGGCGGCGTTCATGCCGTGCCACAGTCCTGCGAACGAAACCAAGCCCTGCCCTTCGTAGTAGCCGAGGGGGAGCAGATAGAACGGGTTGCGTGAACACGCCGGAAGAAAGTAGCCGTAGGCGAAATCGCGGACGCACTCGCGGAAGCGTGGCGAGTCGGGGTGCGCCGGGAACGCTTCGGCAAGGGTCAGGAGCGGCAGTACCCAGTGCGGAAAATGCCCGCCCGCGTCCGCGCCCGCGATTTTGTTTTCAAGGTTGTGACACCACGCTTTCTCGATTAGATCTCCGGTGTCGAAGGTGCGGAAGTGTCCGTACAAGCCGTCGTAACGCCCCGCCTCGCTTGCCGGAACCTGCCGCGCTACCACGCGGTTGGCGAGTGCCACGGCTTCCGGCAAGAACGATTCGTCGTCTTTCGCCAGTTCGGTTGCCGCCCAGCAGTGTTGGAGCAGGTCGCGGGTCATCCATTCGTCCGGCACGGCGTAGTCGGGGGGTGCGCCGTGGAAACCCCGGTCAAAGCCGTGATCGCCGCAGGGCTTCGCCCGTTCGCGCAGAAAATCCATCGCGTTCGCGGCGCGGGTGCGGTACGCCGTTCGCTTTTCCGCTAATGTATCCGGCAGAAGCCGCGCCGCCCGCGCCCAGCAAACCGCCGCCTTCATCGTGTCGGAC
>JACMIU010000285.1 GCA_014380985.1 Armatimonadota bacterium
GCTTGTATGGCAAGGGCGTACTGCTTGGTGTTGGAAAGGCAGGTCGTGGCTTGCGCCCGGCTTCGCAGCCCGCCCATCACCGGAAAAGCAATCGCGGCAAGCAAAGCACCGATACCGATCACAACAAGCAACTCTGTTAAAGTAAAAGCGCGGGAACGGGCGGAAATCATGTAACATTATACCTGATGCGAATCGGGTATGATAGGCGGTATGCACCCTGATTTACTGCCCCAGTGGGAGCGCGCCGAAGCCTTGAAAACCGATATTCTGGCGAAAGCCGCCGCCGTGCCGGAATCGTTGCGCGGCGTCGCGCCGAAGCCGGGGGCGTGGTCGCCGCTGGAGGTCGTTTCTCATCTTGGGGTCGCCGAGCGGTTTGTGATAGGATATGCCGGTGGGTCGCCGGACGCGATGCCGCCATCGGCGAACCCTGTCGTGATCGGGCTACTTTGCGGCGCGTTGAGCGCGGGTGTCGCGCTTCCCGCACCGGAGATAATGATGCCCGAAGTGAACGGTAAATCGCTCGAAACGCTCGCACAGGAATGGGACGCGGTTCGCAACGATTTTTATGCCGAGATAGCCACAGCAAGTCCCGACACGCCGTATGGAGTTCATCCGATGTTTGGAACACTCTCGGTGCAGCAGACGATGGAAATGCTGATGGCACATACCGCTTATCATTATAAACGGTTTCCAAAGACGACGCGGTAGAACCGCTTATGAACGGGTACAACTTGCTACGATGGCAGTTTTACTGAAAGACTCTCCGCAAATCCTTTCTCGAATCCAGCGTGTCGCCGCCTACCCGGACGCGCTAACGTTTCGGGAGGCGTTGCAAAACCCTGCCGCGTATCTCACGGAAGCGTTCGATTTGAACCGCGCCACCGTCGCCGCCGACCGTTGGGGTCTACCGCTCACGTACACCGGGCGGTTCGCGGTGGTGTTTCGCTTGATGTTGCCGGGTAATGTTGCGATTGCTCTACGCCTTTTCACGTCGCCTGATGGTTCCTTTAGCCATGACCGCGACGCCCGATCCGAACAAATCGCCGCATCATTAACGCGGTTACAGGGGCGAATCGGCGACCTAATCCCGCCGTTTCTGCACGTGCCGGACGCGGTTTGGGTCGGCGATTCGACCTATGCGGCGCAGGTGTTGCCGTGGGCGGGCGGGGAGCCGCTACTGCGTTTCGTTTCGCGCCATGCGCACGATGCCTCGGTTTTGGAAACGCTGGCGCAAACGGTGACAAACGCCGTGGATCGCCTCGAAAGCGCAGGGGTCACGCACGGCGACCTGCAACACGACAACATTCTGGTGGGGGAGGGGGGGCGGCGAATCACTCTCGTGGACTACGACGCGCTCTATACGCCGGATTTATCGGGGTTCGCGCCGCCCGCCGAAGCCGGTCACGCCAACTATCAGCATCCCGCCCGCACTCCCGCGAACTATGGCGTTCCCGGTGGCGACCGCTTTGCCGCCGCCGTGATTTGTGCCGGACTGCGGCTTGTCGCCGCCGAGCCGGGCGTTTGGGAAACATTCGCGGGAAGCGGGGGCGAAGGGATTTTGTTCACCGCCGCCGACTTCGCCGCGCCGGAAGTATCGCCGGTGTTTCAAGCGGCGAATAGCGCGGCGACCCGCGATGACGCGCTGTTGCAAGCCGTCGCCGAACTCGAAAACTTGTGCCACGAGCCGGGAGCGATAACGGTTTGCCGCATCGAATCGGTAGCCCCCGTAGCCGCGCCGCCCGTCCTGCCCGCGCTTCCCTGCCGCGTTTCGCCGAAATGCGCCGAGGAGGAAATCCGCCCGGTGTCGTATCTCGCGCCGATGCGGTCAGGCGCGTTCGTGCGGCAGGAGGCGGCGCATCTGGTCGCCCTTCGTGGCTTTCTCCTTCTCGCCCCCCCGACCGCTACGCTCATTTGGTTATGGGCATGGGGCGCGGGCGGCGAAAAATGGCCGTTTCTCGCCTATCTTTTCGTGCTACTTCTGCTGACCGTGGCGACGTTTTTATATCAAACGTGGGGCGCGAAAAAACTCCACGACGCGCTGGAACTGGAAGGGGCGAAACTGCGGTCTGCCGAGCGATTCGACGCCGAACGTGAAAAACAACTGCGCCAGAAGCAAGCCGCGCCCGCCGCGAAACCGGAAGCGTGGCGCGAACGCGCTCACCTGCGACAAGTCCTCACCTCGGTTCCTTTGTCCCGCGCTATCGGCGACGCCGGAGTCGCCGCGTCCACGGTACGAACCCTTGGCGAAGCGGGGATTACCACCGCCGCACACCTGTGGAACTGGCACGGCTTTTTGCCCACGGGGACGAATGCCACCGACGCCGCGCTTCTTCGTGCATGGCTTGGGGGGCTTGAGGAACGCGAAAAACACCGCTTCGCCTGCGAAAACGACCCGGCGCAAGCAGCAACCGTCGCCCTTGGCAAAATCGCCGAACGCCGCGCCGTACGCGCCGTCCGGCTTGCCGAACTGTCGCGGGAGCGAAGGGCGTTCCCCGACACGTCTTTCGCCGCCCTCTTGCGGCGCGGCGTTGCTCTGCGTTCGCCGCACCGAGCCATAACCGTTTAGTCGGCGTATTCGCGCAGGTATGCCGCCGCCGTGGGGCAACGCAGTTTCTTGATTGCCTTCGCCTCAATCTGCCGGATACGCTCGCGGGTGACGCGAAAATGCCGACCGACTTCCTCTAAGGTGTGCGGGCAACCGTCGTTGTTTAGACCGAAGCGCAGTTTCAAAACGTCGCGTTCGCGGTCAGAAAGTTCGTTCAAAAGGCGTTCGATACGGTCGCGGAGCATGGCGCGGGAGGCGAGTTCGGGGAGTGCGACGCCCGTATCGTCCTGCACGAAGTCGGACAGGTGCGAGTCGTCCTCTTCGCCGACCGGGGTTTCGAGCGACAACGGTTCCGGCGCGATTCGCATGATTTCCGAAACGCGTTCCACCGTGGTATCCATGGCGCGGGCGAGTTCGTCCAAAGTCGGTTCGCGTCCCAATTCCTGCAGAAGCGACGACGACAGTTTAACAAGGCGGTTAATCGTTTCGACCATGTGAACGGGAATACGAATCGTGCGCCCTTGATCGGCGATGGCGCGGGTAATCGCTTGACGAATCCACCACGTCGCGTAGGTCGAGAACTTGAAGCCTTTGCGGTAGTCGAACTTCTCCACGGCACGAATCAAGCCGATATTGCCCTCTTGAATCAGGTCGGGGAAACTCATGCCGCGCCCGCTATAGCGTTTGGCGATGCTCACGACAAGGCGCAGGTTCGCTTGCGTCAGCACCCGCTTAGCGTGCTCGTCGCCGCGCTCGATGCGCTTGGCGAGGCGCGTTTCTTGGTCGGTGGTGAGCAGGTGTGTTTTGCCGATTTCGCGTAGCCACATCCGTACCGAATCGTCCATCGAACCCGACGTGCTGACCGGCATCGGCGCAAAATAGTTATCGTCAGAGGTTCCGGTCCCCGGCGTGTTTTCGACCGCCACGCCGGAGGAGGTGCGCCCTTCGCCCCCGCCGACACGCGGGGCGGACAGCGTTTCGGCTAATGCGGAAAGCGGATCGTTCGTCATCGAAACGCGCTCGACCGGAGCGTCGTTTTGGGGACGCGCACTGTCCACCCGCCGCCGCACCGTCGCCCCACGAAGTAACGCGCCCAAGTAATCGTCTTCCTCAACCTCTTCGTCGGCGTCTTCCTCCTCTAAGCGTTCGAGAAGAGCGAGGGGATCCTCGGTGTCGGCAGGGGGAACGCCGGGGGAGAAAAAAGCGGGCGGGACGCCGGGGGCAATCAGTGCCTTGCCTACCATCAGCGAAACGGTATCCGTTTTGGAAGCGGTTGGGTCATGCTTCGTGGACGGGGTTGTTTTGGTCAGTTGCGGTTGCTCGCGCATCGCGGTTATCACGCCGGTACTCCTGAGATTCGCCGACGCGCCATTCCGGGTTTCGAGGGTTCCACAGGGAAAGCCCAAAACCGTTCGGTCACGTCCGACGACAATTGTGCGTTGGCTCCTTACCCCGGTTTGCCGTCCGCGCCGCCGGTGCGGGCGCGTTTTAGCGTCTCCATCGTTTGTTGCCACTGCCGAAGTCTTTCTTCGTCCGCGGCGGGCGTTTTTCCTGCTTCTGTGGAAATATCTTTATTTTGTTTTTGTGCGAAACTGCTTTCCTCAATCTGCTGGGACAGGTTTCGCGCCTGACGTTTGCCCTGCCGCTCGGCGAGAAACAGCAAACAATCCTCAATCGCTTGCAAATTAAGCGGCTCGTCAGCGTCCGATAGGAGCAGTTTGTCGGCGAAGGTAGCGAGTTCCGCGCTGGATTCGGTCGCGCCGTTCACCGCCGATGCCGGGGAGTGTCCGGCAAGAAGGGCGGGCAGGGCGCGTTCCACCAATGCAGTTGCGCGGGCGTCGCCGAAAAACGCGGGGCGCACTCGGTTCTGCACTATCTGCGTCCATTCGGGATGAAACAGGGCGAGAAGCACGGTGCGTTCGGCTTTCGCGTCGGCGGTCGCTTCCGGCGCGATGGTCGGGGGCGGTTCGGGGGGCGGGGCGTTCCACTGCCGGAACGTTTGCGCGAAACCGCCCCCGCGCCCTTGCGTATTCTGCCGGGCGGGATACCCACCCGAATTGCCGCCGCTTTGATTCTGCGGACGCGGCGTGTATCCGCCGCGCTCCGGTTGCTGTGCATCCGCTTGCGCCGCACCGCCAAAGCGCAGTCGCCGCAGTTCGGCGCGAAGCGATTCCTCGACATGAACCGAGCCGCGCTCCCACGACGGATGGTAGCGGGCGATTTTCTGTATCAGCCGATCCTGCTCCATCGCGCCGCGCACCTCGGCGATAATTCCAAGTGCCTCGCGCATATACTGCTCGCGCCCCGCCGGATTTTGCGTGTCGTGTCGCTTCAAAATCGCTTGCAAATGAAACTCGGATACGCTCATCGCTTCGTCAATCGCCCGTTGGAACGCGCCCGTGTTGCCCGCCGTGACCAGCGAATCGGGGTCTTCGCCGCTCGGCAGGTTCAGCACCTTAAGCGAGAATGCGTTCGCGCCCGCCGCCGTGAACAGTTCCGCCGAACGAAGCGCGGCGCGGATTCCGGCATCGTCGGCGTCGAACGACAGCACCACATTTTTCGTGTACCGCCCCAAAAGCCGGACGTGTTCGTCGGTCAGCGATGTTCCCAGCGTCGCAATCACGTTCGTGAAGCCCGCCTGATGACACGCCACGACATCCATATAACCCTCGACAATAACCGCCTGATCTTTCTCCGCAATCGTTTTTCGCGCCCGGTTCAGCGCGTAGAGTGTTTTCGATTTCGAGAACACCGGCGTTTCCGGCGAGTTGAGGTATTTCGGCGCGTTCTCTGCGGGAACCAGAATGCGCCCGCCAAACGCGACCACGCGCTCCTGCACATCCACAATCGGAAAAATCAAGCGGGCGCGGAACCGGTCATACGCTGAACCGTCGCCGCGCCGCGTGAGAAGCCCGGCGCGTTCGGCGTCTTCAAGGAAAACTCCTTGCCCGTGCAAATAGCGTGATAACGCTTCCCACTCGTCGGGCGCGTAGCCGACGGCGAAATCATCGAGTGTCTGACTGGATAATTTGCGCTTCTGGTACGCATACTCGAACGCGAGCGGGGCTTTCCGTAGCACGGTTTGAAAGAACCGCGCCGCCAGAGCGTTGGCGTTAAACACGCGGTCACGCTCGGTGCGGGAGCGGTCTGCCGCTTCGCGCTCGGCGGGCGTCGCGCCCTTGCGGGACAGGGTGATTCCGGCTTTCGCGGCAAGCCGTTCCGCCGCTTCCATGAAAGACAGATTTTCGGCGCGTTCCAAAAACGTGAAGATGTCACCCCCGGTTGAGCAAGCACCGAAGCAGTGCCAGCGTCCGCGCTCCGGGTCAACGGTGAACGACGGCGTTTTCTCCGAGTGAAACGGGCAACAACCTTTCCAGCGATTGCCGGTTTTTTTGAGCGGCGTATACGCGGAAACGAGTTCCACAATATCCGTGCGTTGCCGGATCGCTTCCTTTTCCTGATCTTCCATAAGGCTTCAGTGTACCTCATGTGTCGGCTATCTCGGCGAACCCGAATCCGTCCTCGGTGCGCTCGCCTACGCCGCATTCCCACGCGACGCGCAATAGTTCCGGCGACGCCGTGAGTACAAACGGGGCGAGAATCCCGTCCACCGTTTCGCCGCGAAAGTCTATCCGCTTCGTGCCGCCGCGAGGATGCGAACGCAGGTAATCCGCATCGAACGCAAACCCCACCGCGTCCGAATACGGGGGGCGGTCATACACGCGGGCGAACGTCTCCAGTAACGCTTGCCGCACGAGCGGTTCGTAGGCGTTTGCACTACTGTAGACTCCGGTAGTCACCACCGGGGTACGGCACGAAAAGCGAAGCGAGAGGGAAAGGGTGTTTTCAGCAACAAGGTTCGGAAACGAATAGGCAGTGCTTTCGCGCAGAACAAACACCGCTTTTCCCACAGGCAAAAAGTTGCCGGGCGCGAAGCGTAACGCGAGTCGCGTTAAACTATCGTCGTCCGGCGACGCGATCCACCACTGCACTGCGCCCGGCAAAATCACCAGTTCGCCGGTAGCGCGGTCAATGCGCCGTTGCTGAGCGGGAACGCGCAGGTCGGAAAACGAGAGGGGAGCGGTTTGTTCGTCTCTACCGCTGTCTAAAGCGTCACGTAACAAATCTAAATGCGATAAGGGAAGCCGTTGCTCCTTCTCATTCCACAATCGAAAACAACGCCGCATAATCTCCGTTTATCCTGTTCCTAACGGGGTAATCGTCAGGAAGAGGAGATAAGCGGAAACTATACGGCGTTGTTTGTTTTTTTATTTTTCAGCGTTTTTCGCGGGACAGCACCGAATCCACCAAACCGTAGGCGACCGCTTCTTCAGCGCTCATGAAGTAGTCGCGCTGAATATCTTTTTTGATGCGGTCGAAATCCTGCCCGGTATGCTGTTGCAAAATCCCGGCAACCTCGTCGTTGGTTCGCAAGATCTCCCGCGCCCGAATGTCAATATCAATCGCCGTGCCTTGAAACCCCGCCGACGCTTGGTGAATCATGATGCGCGAATGCGGGAGCGAATAGCGTTTGCCTTTTGCGCCACCCGCGAGTAGCACCGCGCCCATCGAAGCGGCGAACCCGACGCAAATCGTGGACACATCACACTTGATGGTTTGCATCGTGTCGTAGATGGCAAACCCCGCATACACCGAGCCGCCGGGCGAATTGATGTACATATCAATATCGCGGTCGGGGTCGGACTTTTCCAGAAACAACAGTTCGGCGACGATCAGGTTGGCTATCTGATCGTCCACTTCCTCGCCCAAAAATATGATGCGGTCTTTTAGTAAGCGCGAAAAGATGTCGTATCCGGTTTCGCCCCGTGCCGTCTGCTCTACTACCATGGGAACCAATGCCATAATCTGCTCCTTAACACACTTAATTATAGCAAAAAGGGGCGCGAAAATCGCGCCCCTTTTGCCAAGTCTTTTACCCGACTATTCGACGGACGCGGCTGCTTCCGCTACCGGTGCTTCCGCTTCTTCGTCCGGCACGGTCACTTTCTTCGACCGGCGCGATTTCGGCGCGGATGCTTCAAGGGCGAGCGGTTCCGCCGCCGTGGAAAGTTCCATGCCCGAATCTTCCGCCGCGTCGGTCGCCGCTTGTGTTGCTTCTTCTAAGGACAGTCCCGCCGCCGCCGCCGCGTTTTGTCGGTCGGCTAACGCCTCGGCTTCCTCTTCGGCTTCCAATTTCTCGGCTTCCTCGGAAGTCAAGGTGCGCTCGGTGATTTGGGACTGCTCTTTCAAAAAGTCGAGAATCTTTTTCGTCAACGCTTGGTCTTTGACCTGCGTTAATTGCTCGTTCTTTTCGATAAACGCCCGCATCGCCGCCACCGACGTTTTGCGCCGCTCGGCTTCGGATGCGATTCGTGCGTCCACGTCCGCATCCTCAACCGTGATACCCTCGGTGCGAGCGACCTCTGCAAGCACCAGCGAGTTGCGAATCCGCTGTGCCGCCGACAGTGCCATTTCCTGCCCAATTTGCTCGCGGGTTTTGCCGGTCTGCTGGAGGTACTGCTCCACGGTCATGTTCTGCTTTTTGATTTGCTCGTCGAGTTGCTGGGCGTCCACCTGCATCTCGGCGCGAAGCAACACTTCGGGGAAGTTAATCTGCGAGTTTCGCGCAATCGCCCCGACTAATCGAAACTCCAGTTCGTTGTCCGCCATTTGTTCCGCCGCTGTGTCAAGTGCCGCCGAAAGAAGCGTTTTCAGTTCTTCCGCCGTTTTAGCGGTCGGATGAACTTTGGTCACGAACTCCTCGTTCATTTCCGGCAGTTTCTTTTCGCGCAGTTCCTTAATAGTCACGGTGAACGTGGCGCGCTTGCCGCGCATATCTTCGTCGGCGAAATCGGCGGGGTATAGCGCATCAATCGTCTTGGTTTCACCCACGGTCATGCCGGTCAGCCCATTGTCGAAATCGGCGATATTTTTGCCGATTTCGATAACCGTGGTTCGCGGCAACGCCATTTCCGGCGAGTCCTGTCCTTCAACGAACGCCATCAAATCGGCAAGCGCGACATCACCGACCGCCGCGCCGCGCTCGGTGACTTCAGGGTATTCGGCATGACGGGCGCGGAGTTCCTCGATTTGGTCGTCAACGTCTTTTTCGCCGACGATTAAGCGGCGTTTCTCCAGCGCGAGTTGCTTATACGGTCCGAGGGTGACGACGGGGCGCAAGGGAACAAAGGCGCGGAACACAAAGTCGGCATCCGGTTCCATCGAAACGAACTCAAGCTCCGCTTGCGCGAACGGCTCGATACCGGTTTCGGCGATAGCGGCTTTGTAGTTCGGTTCGGAAAGTTGCTCTGCCGCTTCCTGCGCGACGCGGGCGGGATCAATGTAGTTACGCGCCATCGCCAGCGGTACTTTGCCTTTGCGGAAACCGGGAATTTGCACATTTTTGGCAAACTTCGCGGTGGCTTTTTCCTTCGCAACGGATACGTCGGAAGCGGGAACGGTCACGATTAGCGCGACTTTACAAGGGTTAATCTGCTCGGTGGTCACCTGCATAACGAAACAAACTTTCTCATACATTTAGAATGGGCGTTTTGGGTTTGAACTATAAAAAAGACACAAAAAAAGGATACCGACGCCGTGTGGTATATTCGGCGACCGGTATCCTTTTTAGACGAACCAACAAAAGCGGGAAACGAGATTCGAACTCGCGACCCCTACCTTGGCAAGGTAGTGCTCTACCACTGAGCTATTCCCGCACACTGTTTTCCTGTACCGCTTTTCCGCCTAAGTAGCGCGGATGGGCAAGAGGGGACTTGAACCCCTACACCTTGCGGCACCAGATCCTAAGTCTGGCGTGTCTGCCAATTTCACCACTCGCCCGTGTTTTCATCGCGAACAACTGACAAGATTCTTTATAGCACCTTTCCTTATCGTTGTCAAGAAAACCGCGTCAAAAAAAGGGGTAGCCGATTTCTGCTAC
>JACMIU010000286.1 GCA_014380985.1 Armatimonadota bacterium
CCTAACCGTTAGCCGACGAGACCATAATGTTCCGCGTTCCAAACAAAACGCCCCCGGTTTCGCGCAGAGGACGCGGATACCGGGGGCGTTTTGTTTGCCGTTTTAGCGGGGCTTCCTTAAAAAGGTATCTCGCCCCATTCCGTATCCCACATATTCTCTTGTTCGCTTCGTTTGCTCTCGCTATCGTGTTCGTCGTGACGTGACGTGCTACTGGACAGATAGGACGCGCCGATCGCAAGAAAGGCGACCAGATTTAGCGCATAGCCGAACGCGGCGCGGCGCGAAAGGCAGGCGGGCGCGGCGGTGGCTTGCGAAACGTTAGTTTTGTTTGGTGTCGGTGTATTCATGGTGTCGCTTCTTTCAGGGGCTTTATCGCTTCGGCACTGCACGGTGCTAAAGAAAAAAGAAAGTATTTTTACATCAAATCTTCGGGCGTTACCACGCCCTTGTAGATGCGTCCGGCGACCACCGGCATTGCCCGCAAATTGTGCTTCACGATGAGTTCGCGGGCGTCGGCGACGCTCATGGAGGGCGAACCGACAAAGCGCAAACCATTCGCGTAGGAGCCGACGGCTAAGTTGGCGCGGTCTACTCCTGCCGGAATGCGCCCGCTGTCGCGGTCGTCCGGCGTGAAAACACCCATATACATACCGTCGCCGACGATCACCACGGTTTGTAGCGATTCCTCTGCAATCATCGCAAGAACATCGGCGAGGCTCCTTTCCGGCTCCACGACGGGAACGGTTCGCAAAACAATATCGCGTAAAAGTTTCATATTGTTCGCACTGTTCGTCGCCGCGCTGTTTTTATCCTGCCAAAAATCGCAAGCAAAGTAGCGGGGTTTTGCGTTATAATGGACGCGTGAGCGAAATCGAATCCGTCCCAATCGCACCGCACCGCATTCTTGCGCTAACGCCGACGCCCAAAGACGACGAGGCCGTCCCCCTGCCACCCGAAACGGTGGCAGAAACGGTTCGCCTTGACACGCTCCGATTATACGGCATTTTGGATACGCCCCCTGAACCCGCGTTCGATGATTTAACAAAACTCGCGGCGCAGATGTGCAACGCACCGTTCGCTTTTTTGTCGTTTTTTGACCGTTCGCGGCAGTGGAACAAAGCCGTGCATGGCTGGAGTATCCGCGAGATACCTCGGTCCGATTCGTTGGGGACGCATTTTTTGCATGAGCGCGAAACCCTCACGATTCCCGACTTGCGTGTCGGCGAACACGCAACGAATCCGTATGTGGTCGGTGAACCCGGTTTGCGCTTTTTTGCCGATGCGCCTCTCGTTAGCGGAGACGGTCAAATAATCGGTACGCTCTCGGTGATGGATACAGAGTCCCGAACGCTGACCGAATCGCAAGCCGCCACGCTTGCGCTTCTTGCCCGGCAAGCAATGGCACTGCTCGAACAACGCCGCCAGATTGCCCTGCTTTCCGGCGAGGTTTCCGTTCGCTCCGACGCCGAGGAAGACGCACGGCGACAGGCACGGCGCGACGTTTTGACCGGCTTGCCGAACCGAACGCTGTTTTTAGAGCGGGTCGAGATTGCGCTACAAACCGCCCGCTCCATTCGCGCTAAAAATGGGGACGCCGCGCACGGGGGCGTCGCCATGCTGTTTGTGGATTTGGATCGCTTCAAGCGTATCAACGACACTCTCGGACACGCGGCGGGCGATGTGATGCTCCGCGAAGTGGCGGCGCGGTTCACCGGTGCGCTTCGTCCCGAAGATACTTTGGCGCGAATCGGCGGCGACGAGTTCACCGTGCTGATTCCCGACCTGCCGACCGCGAACTATGCCGCGATTGTGTCGCAGATGCTACAGCGAACCCTTGTGCGCCCGGTCAGTTTGCACAATCAGGAGTTTACCGTGGGCGCGAGTATCGGAATCGCTATCTCGCCGCGAGACGGTGAAGACGCGGCGACATTGCTAAAACACGCCGATATTGCCATGTATCAGGCAAAGGCGAAGGGCAGTTTCCAGTTTTACGAGCCGATGATGAACGCCGACAGTTATCAACGGCTGATTGAGGAAGCCGAACTGCGTCGTGCTATCGAACGCGAGGAGTTGTCGCTTCATTACCAGCCGCTGATGGAAATGGCGACCGGCAATGTTGCCGCCGTGGAAGCGTTGTGCCGGTGGCGTCACCCGGAACGCGGCACGGTTCCGCCTGCGCATTTTATTCAGGTCGCCGAGCAAGCCGGAATGATTGTGGAACTCGGCGAATGGGTGCTTCGCCGCGCTTGCGTAGACGCCCATTCGTGGCGCGGCAAGGGCTTTGACGACTTGCGCATTTCGGTTAATTTGTCGTCCCGGCATATTGTCCACGGCACGGTGCTGAAAACCGTAACCGACTTGCTGACCGAGTTCGATCTTCCCGGCACGATTTTCGACATCGAGATTACCGAAACCGCGCTTTGCACCACCGGCGACACCACCGCGCAAACGCTTCAGGGCTTGCGAAAACTGGGCGTTCGGTTGTCGGTGGACGATTTCGGAACCGGCTACTCGTCGCTCGCCTACCTGCGCCGCTTTCCCGTGGACATCCTCAAAATTGACCGCGCCTTTATCGCGGGCTTGGACAAAAACACGCCCGACGAAGCGTTGGTGCGGGCGTCGGTCGAAATGGCGCACGCGCTGGATTTGCTGGTTGTCGCCGAAGGCGTGGAGACCGATGCACAACGTGTCTGCCTACAGGCACTCGGCTGCGACCTCGCGCAAGGCTTTTTGTTCAGCCGCCCGGTCGCGCCGGAACTGCTCCCCCCGCTTCTCGCCGGGGACACGCTTCGCGCCGCGATGCTTTCGTCGCACGGTGACGCCGCCCCCAAACGCTTGCGACGCAAGTAATTCGCCGCCCCATTTTTCCGTAGCCGCTTGACAACGGGGAACTTCCTGCGGTATAGTTTGCGTATTCGTATACGCAAGGTATGAATCCTTTGCGTATGCGAATACACAGCAGTTAAGCGAACAAGTTATGCGAAGAAGCGAACGAAACAATAGCGCGGTAACGGCGAAGGATATAGGCAATGCCTTAGGCTTGTCGCAACCAACTGTGTCGCGTATTTTAACCGGAGCCGCCGGGCATCGCGTCGCGGAGGATACCCGCGCCCGCGTTGTGGAAACCGCCGCCCGAATGGGCTACCGACCGAACGCGGTGGCGCGTTCGCTTCGCCGTCGCCGGACGAATATTGTTGGCTTTTACACTGGGTACGGTTACTTGGACGCTCGCAACGCTTTTTTGTCGGCGATTATCGGCTCCTTGCAACAGGCGGCGAATGCCCGGCGCATGGATATTCTGTTGCACGGTGTTTTTCGCGGGTCATCCACCGACGATATTTACGCCGAGGTGATGGATGGGCGCGTGGACGGCTTGTTCTTGCACACACACGCGGGCGACCCGCTGGCGGAACGTCTCGCCGGAGCCGACGCCTTGCCGGTGGTGGCAATCGCCGACGCCTTACCGGGAATCGCTTCGGTCGTATGCGACGATGAGGCGGGAAGCCGCGCACTGGTCGCGCACCTTTGGGAGCGCGGGCATCGGCGCATCGGCTACATCTATCCGCGCACCCGGTTTGTGTCCGTTGAGCGGCGTATGGGCGCGTTTTTAGAGGAGATGCGTTCGCGGGGCGCACAAGACGCGCCGACTTTTGCCATTGACATCGAAAACACGCTCCCGGCACTGGAACAGATTCACGCTATGGCAAATCCGCCGACCGCGATTTGCTGTTGGAACGACTTGGCGGCGTTTGATTTGGTGCGCGAGTGCGGGATATTAGGAATGCGTGTTCCCGGCGATTTGGCGGTGGCGGGCTTCGACGGCTTGCTCGATCCGCGCCTGACGCCGCGACCACTGATGACGGTTTCCGCCGATTGGAACACGATCGCACAGGCGGCGATGGACGCGCTTTGGGCGCGAATCGAAGCACGATTTTGTGCCGAAGGCGACGGGGAAAGCCCCGCACCCGGTACTCTCACTTTTCCGGTGCGGTTAGCCGCCGGAGATACCGCGTAAACAATCGCGGTGCTTTTGCCGTTGGAAGAAACGGCATTCCCGAAGCCGGGACAAAAGAAAGAAACAAAAACAATGGAAGTTACCAACACTATCGCCGGGCGCAAGCCCAACACCGTTCGCAACAGCGGTTTTACACTGATTGAACTCTTGGTAGTTATCGCAATTATTGCGATTCTCGCCGCGATTCTGTTCCCCGTGTTCGCTTCTGCGCGAGAAAAGGCACGGCAAACCTCGTGCCTGTCGAACCTAAAGCAGATGGGAATCGCCCAGATGCAATACAGTCAAGACTACGACGAGGTGATTCTGCCTGCGTGGATTGCCGGAGGACCCAGTTGGGGCGGCGATGGTTGGCCCGGACAGGCTCGTTGGACGGACTTGGTGTTCCCTTATGTCAAATCGCTTCAAGTGTACAACTGCCCCAGCGATGCGAATAATGTTCCGTATGAGTATTCCGATGCTGCCACGAAAGATGGTAGCGGAAACACGTATGGTAGTGTTGGTTCCTCAGGTTCCTATGGCATCAACTCCTCTTACTATGCAGATACTACCGGAAGGGCGACTGCGCCCGGTCAAGCGGTTAATTGGGGAGGTGGCGGCAGTGACATTGTGACACAAGCCGACGCGAAAAAACCGAGTGGGACTATCATCTTTGGCGAGTGCCAGCCGTATGCGAACGGAGCCAGTTGGGGAACTTGTGAACTGACATGGCCCAATCAAGCGGCGGCAGATACAGCATTTGCTAATATCAACACATACAACCCGCCCAGCCTCGGACCAACGAATCCGGGACGACACAACAAAGGCATGAATGTCGCCTTCTTAGATGGTCACGCCAAATGGTATCGTCTGGATCAAATGAATCAAAAAAATGCCAACGGATACTATTCGTTGTTCATCCTTGAGGACTAAACAAAATGACCAAACGCGGAACGCTCCTATTGACTGTTGGTGCGGCTTTGATAACGGCATCTATCGGTTGTGACAACAAGACTACGGAACCGGCGGCTACCCCTGTTGCTCCTGC
>JACMIU010000287.1 GCA_014380985.1 Armatimonadota bacterium
ACGATTAGTAGCCGGGTGCGCTTCAACCGGGCGATTATCAACCCGAAGTGGGACTCGTACTACAATTTCTCGAATCTGCACCGCCTCCACATTCTGTACGGGGAGGGCAACATGAGCGAGTACGCGACTGCCTTAAAAATCGGCACGACTTCTTGCGCCCTGTCATTGGTGGAGGAAGGCTTACTGGGCGGCGAGGTCGAAATCCGCGACCCGCTGGAAACGCTTCGCGCCGTGAGCCGCGACCCGACCTACAAATGGCTGGTGAAGCGCAAATCGGGCGGCACGATTTCGTCGGTAGATTTGCAACGCATCTACTTGGAGGCGAGCAAGAAACGGCTGTCGGGCGTGGACGCGCAGACCGACTGGGTTCTGCGCGAATGGGAGTTTACCCTTGACGCTCTGGAGCGCGACCCGATGAGCCTTGCCACAAAACTCGACTGGGTGGCGAAAAAGAAAATCTACGAGGAATATATCGAAAGCGAAGGCGTCGGCTGGCAGGATGAGGTGATGCAGTCATTAGACATCGAGTATCACAACGTCAACCCGGCGCAAAGTCTGTTCACCGCGCTTGAAGAGAACGGCGACATGGAACGGCTTATTTCGCCCTCAGAGATAGCGACGGCGGCGGTAGTCGCGCCGCAAAATACTCGCGCCAAAGCCCGCGCCGACATCATATCGAAACTGATTAATACGCGCTCCCGTGACTACGTGATTGATTGGGACTTGGTGTATCTGGCGAAAAACCGCCATTTGGATCTGAAGAACCCGTTCGACACTTACGACGAAGAAGCGGCATCGTTTAGCAAGACGATTTAGCATCGCCGGATTTCTGAACCGCTAAGACGTAAAGGGTACAAAGAGAAAAGAAGTAAAAAAGAAATCTTAAAATCCTTTGCGCCCTCTGCGTCTTAGCGGTTCAAAAATCCGGTGGGGCGGACGGCATCACGGAACCGCTCGGCGCAGGGATATTCACGCGCCCCGACGCTTCGGTTGGTGTGGACGCGCCAACCGGGTCGTCGTCGGGCGGGTCGAACTTGCCGGTAATCAGTAGCGCGAAAATCCAGAGTGTTGGAACGCCCATCAGCAGTGCCAGTCCGGTCGCAACCGGCGCGGTAGCGACCATCAGCGGCTCCTCGTTCTCCCAAAGAATATAGCCATCGGGCGCGAAACCGGGCGGGGCAGCGACTACTTTGGCAAGCGGGTCGAAACCACGCCGGACGAGCAAGCCGGTGAACG
This sequence comes from Armatimonadota bacterium, assembly GCA_014380985.1. Lineage (GTDB taxonomy): Bacteria > Armatimonadota > Armatimonadia > Armatimonadales > Armatimonadaceae > JACMIU01. The sequence continues at coordinate 1,237 of JACMIU010000287.1, forward strand.
GCGGACGCAGGGTCACGGCGTCGCGGTTCTGGCTAAGCCACGTATCCGTGGTGCGTACCGAACTCGATTCGAGCGGCTTCAGGGCATTATAGAGCGCGACTCGTTTTTTGTCTGTGGCGCGAATCATCACCAGGTAGTTCGGCTTCTCCTGCGCGAGTTGCCGCAAGTCCAGCGAACGCTCCGCCTCTTTCGGCGACACAAGCGGGACGTATAGAAACGTTGGCGCGTCGGGATTTGTACCGCGTCGCAACCGCAAAGCGCGGGACAGGGGCGCGTTCCCGTCGGTAATCTTTACCCAAGTGATCGCGGTTTTCGGTGGGTTGGTCAGCAGGGCGTCCCGCGTCAGGGAAAGCGGTTTGCGGTTTTTGCGCTCGGCGTCGGTCGTGGTTTTGCCGTTCCAAAACAGGGTCGCGCCCCAAATCATCAAAACCGCGCTAACGAGAAGCAGAGGCAGGCGAAATCGGTCAAGCATAGAAAATCCCGGTGGCGTAAAGAAACGTCTTCTTTCTTATATCATGGGCTGTCCGGCGGCGCGGCGATAGGCTTGATTTTTCGCAGACAGGCTTGCAACGCCGCCGCGTTCGCGGTACGATGGCGTCAACAAACCCCAACCGGTTGGGTTTATGCTTCGTTGTCGAGGAGAGTAAACTATGAGTTCTGTTTTCGCCCGCTTCGCCGTGGCTCTCGGTTCGGTTCGTTTGCTCAACAAGGCGGTTTTTGCCGCCGCGTCTGTTCTGCTTCTGGGCGCGTCCGCGCAAGCGGGCGTGATGATGCAGGGCTTCTACTGGGATATTCCCTCACCCGCCGCCGGGAACGCTTCCGCGCCGTGGCTTTGGGACAAACTCGCCGCGCAGGGCAACGAAATGAAACGCGCCGGGTTCACCGCCGTTTGGATTCCCTCCGTGCTGAAAGGCGCGTCGGGCGGCTATTCGATGGGCTACGACCCCTATGACGACTACGACATGGGGTCGAAAAATCAGCAGTTTACCTATACCACGCGATTCGGAACCCGCGAACAACTCCAGCGGTCGGTAGCGATGATGCGGGCGAACGGTCTCGAAGTCTATGTGGACATGGTGCTGAACCACCGCAACGGCGATAATAACTGGTCGTTTCAGCACGCCGACGCTTACGGGGTTTGGGGGCGCGGTCGCTTCCAAAAAGGCTTCTACGATTTTCACCCGAATGTGGCACAAGACCCGAATGTGCCGGACGATTCCATCTCGTTCGGGCGCGATGTCGCGCACATCAACGGCGCACGACCGGCAGGATATTCGGTATCCTACGTGTTCGACGGCTTGCAAAAATCGGGCGACTGGATGACAAAGGCGTTGGATATTCAGGGCTACCGCCTTGATAACGTCAAGGGTATTTCCACCGACTTCCTGCGCGGCTATTTGAACTACGGCGCGATGGCGGGCAAGTTCACCGTCGGCGAGTATTACGACGGCAACCTCGGATTGGTCAACGGGTGGGTTGAAAGCGGGCTACAGCGGCGGGCGTCGGCGTTCGATTTCCCCCTGCGTGACGAACTATCCGCCATGTGCGGTAACAGCGGTTTTTACAACATGAGGCGGTTAGACCACGCGGGGCTAACCGGAGTCAATCCCGACCGCTCGGTGACATGGGTCGAAAACCATGACACCGACCGTGATCACGCCATCAGGCAAAACAAAATGTTGGCGTATGCGTACATACTAACTTCGGAAGGCTACCCGTGCGTTTTCTACAAAGACTGGGAAGTCTACGGGTTGAAAGAGCGCATCAACAATCTGGTCTGGATTCACGAGAAGCTCGCGGCGGGCAGAACGCAGGAACGCTGGAAAGATGACGACGTTTTCGTCTACGAGCGTATGGATGGCGCACACCTTCTCACCGGCTTGAACGACAACGGCGCGGCGGAGCGCACGATCACCGTGCAAACCGGCTTCGGTGCGAATGTGCAACTGCACGATTTCACCGGACACAAGCCCGACGTTTTCACCGATGGTTCGGGGCGCGTATCAATCACGATTCCGCGCAACAACGGCGGCAACGGCTACGTCGCCTATTCGCGGCTTTATAACGGGAGCAGCGGCTTTCCCGTGCCGCAATACGCGGTGACGCAGGAGTTCGCGGGCGCGGACGATTTGGACATCAAGCCCGCCGACAACCGGGCGTTTGTGGATGTTCAGCGTATCTATGTGCAGGGTGGCAAGCGCATATCTGGGGCGTTGTTTTGGGACGCGACCGGTTGGACTTCGCAAACCCGCGTTCGCTTGGAACTGGTCGGCACGACGCGAACCGTCGTTGTCGGGAAAGACTACGACCTTCGCACGGCACAGGGCGCGACCATTTCCGCCACCGCCTCGCGCACCGGCTGGTACACGCTTCGTATCCGCTCGTTCAACACGCCCGCTGCGAACGTTCGCCCGGCGTATTGGCTACGCACGACCTACACCGCGCCGCCGCTGTAAAATATGCTTATGACCCGACGAAACCTATTCCCAACCGTCGCCGCGTTTGCGCTGTTCGCAAGCGCGGCGTTCGCTTGCCCCGCGTTTGCCGCCCCGATTCACGTTTTCGGAAGCAGTTCGCAGTACGGAACCATTGAATCTGAAACCGGTGCGTACACCAATATCGGGCGGCTCACCGACTCGTTTAACGGGGCTTCGATACCGCTTTCGGGGTTCGCGTTCGGCGCGGACAACAACCTGTACGGCGTCACGGGGATTGACGGAAGCGGTGCGAACGGCGAAGGCAACTATCTATGGCGGTTCAACCCCGATACCGGCGTTTCAACCGACCGGCGCGATCTGCCGATTCCTTTGGTGACGATTGCCCGCCGACCCTCGGACGGCAGGCTGTTCGGCTACACGGCGGACGCGGACACGGGGAACGCGGCGGTGTACTCGTTCGACACCACCACGTTCGCCCCCACGTTTGTTGGCACCACCGACGTGATTACCACCGGTGCGCTGACGTTCGACAACAGTAGCCGCTTGTATTTAGCCGACAGTTTCAACGGAAACGTGTACCGCGTTGACACAGGAAACGCGCAAACGCAGTTATTTTCGGAGACCGGTGTCGCCAATATCACGGGGGCGGCGGTGGTCGGCAACACGCTCGAACTGTTCTCAACCGACGGACGCACCCGCTTTCGCGTGGAGGCGGACGGCTCATTTTCCCCCGCCGGAACCTACGACATCGGCGGCGGCGATCCCGGCGATTTGATTTTTGGTGCCGCAATCGCGCCGTTCGCGGTGATTCCCGAAGCGGGTAGCGGCGTTCTGCTTCTCGGTGCGGTGTCGCTCGGATGGTGGACTACGCGCCGTGTCCGTCGCTCCTGAATTGCCACCTTGACAGAAACGGATTTGGTCGAGTACACTGTATTCGCCCTATAACAATAGCTGGCAAATAATTTGCTTAAGGAAAGGTTTCACGATGAATCTTACTAATCGGTGTTTCTGCCTCACCGCCCTACTGCTGACAGTATCGCTACCGGTTCACGCGCAGTCATTGTCAGCGAGCGTGGAGGGCGGCGGTTTCTTTAGTGTATACGGTCAGACACCAGACATAATAGATTTGTCTGACCGGCAAGTAATTGATCCAGCGCAAAATGGCGACGCGGCGTTTGCTAACGGAAAAGACTACTCCTACAGTGCCAGAGCATCGGCTGGCTTTGGCTGGCTTCGTGCGGCAGCGATCTCCGAGTCGCAATCGTTCACGAACGGCTATATGCAGGGCTTCGCGGAAGGGCGGGGCGAGTGGGCAGATACCTTGTTATTCACGCCAACAGACCCGGCATTGATCGGCACGACCGGTTCGTTTTCCTCCACCTTGATTACCGGGGGGATAATGCTTGTGAATTCGTCATTTCTCGCCGATGCTTCTGCAAGTGTTATTGTGGGCGTCGAGTGGGAAAGTGGGACAAATATTACCACTTTCCAACGTTATCAAAGCGTATCCTCCGTGGGAGGTATAGAGACACCGCCAGAGGGTGATTTGTCACTATTATTGAATATGGAAGTTCCCTTTATCTGGGGGCTACCGTCAACCGTTCGCACAATACTCAGGGTGGCAGCGTCTAGTGCTACGTCGGAAGGATCTAACGCTCAGTCCGGCAGGAGCAGTGCCGACTACGGCAATACCTCTACATGGGGCGGCATTTCGCAGGTTCGGGAATCGGTCGGCGGGGCGGCAACTACCGCGTATTCGCTTTCGTCAGGTTCAGGGGCGAACTATCGAAACGCTATCACTGCACCTGCGGTTGTCCCGGAATCAAGTAGCGTTACGCTTTTAGCCGTTACCGCTGTCGGTGCAACTCTTATCCGTCGCCGCTACCGCCGTAAGCGATAACCGTTCGCATAAAATCACCATTCGACATATTCCTCTTTTCTTGAAATCCTTGCCCGGTTCGGATAACATGAGTCTCTAAAATCGAGTTGTTAGAAGGTTACTAATTATGGCGGACAATGGAACAGCGACGATGGAGATGCCGGTGAGCATTTACTCGAACGGCAACGGAACCAATGGCGCGGCGAAGAACGGTAGCGTGACTCCGCAAAAGTCTACGTGGCGCAACAAAATCGGTCTCGCCGAAATGCTCAAAGGCGGCGTGATCATGGACGTGGTGAACGTTCAGCAAGCGCGAATCGCCGAGGAAGCGGGAGCCGTGGCGGTGATGGCACTGGAGCGTGTCCCCGCCGACATCCGCAAAGATGGCGGCGTGGCGCGAATGAGCGACCCGCGCATGATTCGGGAAATCATGGACGCCG
>JACMIU010000288.1 GCA_014380985.1 Armatimonadota bacterium
CGCACCAGTGCCGCCGATTCGACCGTGACCGCCGAGGAACTGGACGCCGATGCCGCGCTTCCGGCGAACTACGCCCCGGTGACGCCGGAAACCCCGCTCGTGATTCCGGGTCTCAACGATACGCCGTTGGTCGCCAACAAGTTTGCGCCCGATACGCAGGTTGCCCAACCGCAAAACTTTAACCCGTTGGTCGCAAACAAGTTTGCGCCCGATGCCCCGGTGCTTCCGGCGATTGCCGGGCGTGTCGGCTACGAGATGCGAACGCCCGGCACTCGTGGCGGCGGGCGCGAACGCGGCAATAGCGGCGGCGACGATAACAATCGGCGCGGCAACAATAACAACAATCGCGGCAACAACGGCAATAATCGCGGCGCACGCGCTCAGAACTATGTTCGCGGCGAAGATTTGGAACGCCTCGACGAGGGCGAAGCGCAAACGTTCGGCGAAGGTGTGCTGGAGATTACCGGCGAGGGCTTCGGCTTTTTGCGGCACAACACCAACGGCGCGGAAGATGTGTACGTTTCTCAAACGCAGATTAAACGCTTCGGCTTGAAGACCGGCGACTTTGTGCGCGGTCAGGTGCGCCCACCGAAAGAATCGGAAAAGTATTTCGGACTGCTTCGCGTCGAGCAGGTCAATTCGGTAGACCCGGAAACCGCCCGCAACCGTCCCCAGTTCGACGAACTGGTTCCGATTTACCCGAACGACCGACTGATCCTCGAAACCGACCAGAAGAATATCGCGGCACGGTTTGTGGATCTAATCGCGCCGATTGGCAAGGGGCAACGTGGTCTGGTGGTCGCGCCGCCGAAAGCCGGTAAGACGATTCTCTTAAAGATGATCGCCAACTCGATCACGGTCAATCACCCGGACATCGCCCTGATGGTGCTACTGATTGACGAACGCCCGGAAGAAGTGACCGACATCAAGCGATCAGTCAAGGGTGAGGTGGTGGCTTCGACGTTCGACGAGCCGCCGGAGAACCATATGCGCGTCGCCGATATGATGCTCGAAAAGGCGAAACGGCTGGTGGAAGTCGGGCGCGACGTGGTACTTCTCCTTGATTCGATTACGCGCTTTGCCCGCGCCTCGAACCTGACGGTGACGCCATCGGGGCGCACCCTGCAAGGCGGTTTAGACCCGGCGGCGATTTATCGCCCGAAGCGGTTCTTCGGCGCGGCGCGAAATATCGAGAACGGCGGTTCGCTGACGATTATCGCAACCGCGCTGGTGGAAACCGGCTCGCGCATGGACGACATCATTTTCGAGGAGTTCAAAGGCACAGGCAACATGGAGTTAAAACTCGACCGTGGCTTAGCCGAGCAACGCATCTACCCGGCGATTGATATTAAATCGTCGGGGACGCGGCACGACGAACTGCTCTACCCGGACATCGAACTGAAGAAAATCTGGCAACTGCACCGCGTCTTAGCGGGGTTGGGAACGAAGGAATCCACCGAACTGCTGATTGACCGGTTGGAAAAAACGCCGTCGAACAAGGAGTTCCTCGGCATGGTGGGCGCGAACCCGGCAAAGGCGAACGTCGCAACGGCGTCCGCTTCGGCGGCGGCGACGCAGGCGCATCACGCGGGGAGCGGGGGGGCGGCGAGCGAGTAAGCGCAGCGTACAGACGGCGCGTTTGTTTGTGCGGGGCGTTTCACGTGAAACGCCCCGCACAATCAGTTATACTAAAGTCATCATGAAAACCGAAACCCCTACCGTCCCCCTATTGCCGACCGCCCCACCCGACCCGTTCTTTGATGGTATCGCTCGCGGTGTGCCGTTCGCCCGCGTTTTTACCGGTCGCGCCGCGCCAATCATGCCCGCCGACCTCGCCGATTCGCTGGTAGGGCGCGGATTCGTCCCCGGTTTCGCCGACCCGGCAGGGTTGACCGCGCCACTTCAGGAAGCCGGGCTTGCCGAAGCGCGGTTTGAACTCGGCGGCGAAGGCTACCGGATTGTGTCGCTGTCGTCGTCGCGGGGCGATGGTTGCGTGGTAATGGTGCGCGAAACCCTGCCGGACGAGTTGCCCGACGATTACCTTGCCCGCCGCGCCGTGCCGAAACCGCGCACGGTGTATCTGGTAAAGGCGTCGGGGCAGGGCAATTCTGACCGCAATCTGTGCGAGAATATCGCGGAAGCGTTGATGATTCTGACCAACGGCTTGGCGGAAATCGGCGGGCGCGGGGCGAAGGGCGGCAACAAGCCGAGTCTTCATGATTCGTTTTGGCTCGGCTCGCTTCGGACGGGCGATCAGCGTTAGGGGGGCGTTTCACGTGAAACGTGTTGTACGGGGATGTACCATCCTCCGGTTGGGGGCGTTCCGCCTGAGTATCCTTCGGATACGGGCTTAGCGGGAAACTATGGCTCGTGGATTTGGCGTTTGCGCCCCGCTATTCTCGACCGGTAAGCCCGTATCCGAAGGATACTCAGGCGGAACGCCCCCAACCGGAGGATGGTACATCCCCGTACAACACGTTTCACGTGAAACGC
>JACMIU010000289.1 GCA_014380985.1 Armatimonadota bacterium
ACGTCCGCCGCCGTCGCGTCCACCGTCACGTCCGCCGCCGTCGCGTCGGTCACGTCGGTCGCCGCTTCGCTCTTGGCGCGGAGCCGCCGGTGCTTCCACCACGCGCCGTGCGCCCGGCAGAATGTCGCCCTTGTAGATCCAAACCTTGATACCGATGCGCCCGTACTGCGTCAACGCTTCATGGGTTCCGTAGTCAATATCAGCACGGAGCGTATGGAGCGGAATCTTGCCCTGTCGGTCTTGCTCACGCCGCGCCATTTCCGCGCCGCCGAGACGTCCCGCACACGCACAGCGAATCCCGCGAACGCCGATTTTCATGGCGCGGGTAATCGCTTGGCGCATAGCGCGTTTGTGTCCGATACGCTTTTCGATCTGCTGACCGATGGATTCGGCGACCAGTTGCGCGTTGGTTTCTAAGTGGCGAATCTCTTGCACATTGATTCGCACGACTTTTTTGGTCAGCGTTTCGAGGTCGGCTTTCAAATCTTCGATGCCCTTGCCGCCGCGCCCGATGATGATACCGGGTTTCGCGGTGTGCAATGTCACGGTGACTTGGTTCGCCTGTCGCTCGATTTCGACCTTCGCAATCGCGGCATTGTCCCAGCCCTTACGCTTCTTAACCGCGAGGCGAATATCGTAGTCTTCGCGGATAAGTCGCGGCAGGTTCTTCTTGTCGGCGTACCATTTGCTGTCGGCATCGCGGTTCACGCCGATTCGGAACCCGATTGGATTGATTTTATGACCCATGCGTTATCCTTGCCCTTCCGTGTTTACGGGGGCGTCTTCCGTTGTCGCAACCGTTTCGCTCGTCGCTTCTGTTGTTTCCGGCGCGACTTCTTCCACTGTATCAACCGTTTCGGCGACCGGGGTTTCCTCGATCACTTCCGGCGACGCGATAGCGGCGAGTAGCGGCGGTTTCGGTCCGCGACGCTTCAGCGCGAGTTCCTTCGCTCCCGTGACCGGCGGCGGTGTGCCTTCTTCCACGATAATCGTTATGTGGCTCGTGCGCTTCAGGATGCGGTATGCCCGTCCCTGCGCTCGCGGTTGCACGCGCTTTTGCGTCGGACCCGGATCCACGAACGACCCGGCGACTTTCAGATACTCGCCCGACATACCGTGGTTGGTGACGGCGTTCGCCATCGCCGAACGAAGCACGTTGGCAATTTCGTCTGCGGCGTGGTTCGGGATAATGCGGAGCATATTCATCGCATCCTGAGCGTACTTGCCCTTGATAGTTTGCAGAACAAACCGGACTTTGCGCGGGTTCATGCGGACATATTTTGCTGTGGCTTTTGCTTCCATAGTTTATTTCCGCACTTTCGACGATTGACCGGTTCCGCCTGCATGTCCCTTGAAGGGGCGCGTTTGCGCAAACTCACCCAACTTGTGACCGACCATGTTTTCGGTGACAAGCACGGGGATATGCTTACGTCCGTCATGAACGGCGAACGTATGCCCGATGAATTGCGGGAAGATGGTGGAGCGGCGCGACCACGTTTTTACGATGCGTTTTTCGCCGCGCTCGTTCATCCCGTCTATTTTTTCCAGTAGTTTAGGCTCCGCGAACGGGCCCTTTTTCAAAGAACGTCCCATAGTTTTTCCTTATGCGGTGGCGTTCTCACCATGAAGTGAAAACGCCGCTTTCCGCGTGGTCAAGCCGTAAACGGGCTTGCCAACATGGACGCAAA
>JACMIU010000290.1 GCA_014380985.1 Armatimonadota bacterium
ACCACGCGAAAGATCAGTTCCGCCGACAACTTTTCACCACTCGCGGCAAGCGGCGCGGCAACCGCCACCGGAACCGTGTACGCGTAACTTGGCGCGGGCGCGGATGCCGGGGGTGCGAGCGGTAGTGCTGGTGCGGGGCGCATCACCTTCGGAACATACGGCAACTTCTCCGGCGCGGCGAACCGGTCAACGGTGCGCGGGGGTGTCCGCGCCGCTTCCGCGCCGTTCGTCATTCCCACGTTCATTCCATAGCCGGAGAACCCCTTGCCATCCGGCACAAACAGACTACTGCTGCCGACCGCTCCGCCCCGCTCCGTGCTCCCTGCCGCCAGTCCTGCGCCCGCCGCGATAAAGTACTTCTCCAAAATCCCTTCCGCCATCTGCGTCGTCACCTGCGAGTTCGTCAGGCTCGCGTAGGCGACCAGTTTCACCAGCGCACCCTCCAGCGTTCGGATATTGCTTTGCACCAGCCGCGCCATGTACAGCAAAACGTCGTCGGGAACGCGCAACGTTTCGCCCTCGGCTTTGTTTTGCAGAATTGCCAGCCGCGTTTCGAGTTCGGGCGGCGCGACGTCGGCAACCAGCCCCGACTCGAAGCGCGACTGAAGCCGCTCGTCCATCGCCGTCAGTTCTCGCGGCGACCGGTCGGAGCAAATCACGATTTGCTTGCCGGTTTGCGCGAGCGTGTTGAACACGTGGAAAAACTCTTCCTTCGTTTGCTCCTTTCCGGCGATGAACTGAATATCGTCCACGAGCAGAAGATCCACCGATTTCAAGCGGCGACGGAACTCCTCGGCGCGTTGCTGACGAAGCGACGTGACGTATTGCGCCGTGAACGCCTCCCCACTCATGTATGCGACACGCGGACGGCTCCCCGCCGCCTTTTGCAGCTGCGTGTTGGCAATCGCGTGGAGCAGGTGCGTTTTGCCTAAGCCGGGAGGTCCGTACAAAAACAGCGGGTTGTACTTCTGCCCCGGCGACGACGCCACCGCGAGTGCGCCGCCATGCGCAAGCCGGTTGGTGGGTCCGACGACAAACCGGTCGAACGTGTAGCGCGGATTGATTTCCGGCGCGTCCGGGGCGGGCGCAAACTTGTTTGCGCCCTGCGCCGCGTTGTTGCTTTTCGCTACGGCGGGAACCGTTGCCGCCGACTTTGCCTTCGGAGCGACTACCGGCACATCAAGCGCGAGCGTCGCCGTGCCACCGCCTGCCGGTGGGGGCGCGAAGCCGTCTGCGTCATCGCCTGCGCGTCGCGTCGCGGTCGGCGGCACTCGGGGCGGGTTCGCCGGTTTCGGCGACGCCGGAGGCGCGACGGGTGGCGTTTGATTGGGCGCAAACGAGTTTGCGCCCGTGGTCGCCATCTCCTTCGGTGTCAGCCCCACCAACAGGATCACCGCGCCGTCGAAGATTTCCTCCAAGCACTCTTTGATCACCCCGGCATGTCGCCCCTCCACCCACGAGCGCGTGAATGCCGACGGTGCGCCAATCGTCACGCGCCGCACGAGTTGCTGACGGTCGCTAATCTCCTCCACCATGCCGAGCGGGACAAGACCGCGCAGGTGCGTTTCAAACGTCGGCTTGTTGACGCGCTGCGACAGCATCCGCAGGGCGCGATCCCAAGCGCGAACCAGTAGCACCGGCACGGTTTCTTCGGGCAGGCTATCGCCCGCGAAAAGGTTGCCGTTGGTATCGTAGGAATCGCGCCGCATGGTTTGTTGTTGGTTATCCGAGAACGTGCGAAGCAAGGAATCGTGAGCGGCTTTGCAAACGCCACCGCTTCGCGTCGGGACGTGCGATTATAGCAACGTTTGGTGTCCCATCGCCACCGCCCGCAATGTGCCAAAACGCGCAGTTTAGCCGTGCCGCAGTGTTAAATCATGCGTCGTTGTGGCAAGGACGTTTTTTCGTAGCAAGGCAATCAGAAGTTGCACACGTCCCCGATGACCGCCCTTTTTGCGTGGGCAAACTATTGCTCTCCAAAAGGAAACGCCCCGGCAAACATTCGGCAAACTTAACACTAAAAATTAGTGAACGGCTCTTCATAATAATCATCTTCTGCGTATAACGCCTCGACGATGGCGTGTTCTTCCGCTTCGCTTTGTTTGCTTAGTATCAGTTTACGCATCCGGTCGCGCACCGCCGGACGCGGCAAGCGCGGCGCACCGAGCCGCCCGAAAAACGGGTTTTCGGCGCGGATTTGTGCCTCGGCTTCGTCCGACAGAGCGTTGTACTTCTCCGGCGTCAGCCCCTCCAGCGGATCGGGCGCGGATGCCGGAGCCGTGACCGGTTTCGGGGCGGTTTCGGATGCGATTTCGCCGCGATTTTCCGGCATTTTCGGCGGCGAAAACGGCACGGGCACAAACTTGTTTGCGCCCCCTCCGTTCGCATATTTGCCCGATTCCCCGCGCTCCGGGAACTCCCAACCGTGCCGTAGCGCGGCGACCAGC
>JACMIU010000291.1 GCA_014380985.1 Armatimonadota bacterium
AACCTGCCGATTACCGCGATTGCCGACCTCGTTCACACCTACCCGACGCTGAATGTGACCAACCAACGCGCCGCGCAAAAGTGGTATTCCGGCGTGATGGCACAGCCGATAGTCACCGGTGCGCTGAACCTCCTCGGCTACGAACCCCGCGACGCTAAGTTGTAGAGCGCAAACTTACCGACGGCTACAGACAATTCGGATGGATTTAGTAACGCAATGATTTCAGCGACGCAACAAATAATTTGCCCAAGATGTAAGCAAGATTACGTTATCAAGGTAGTCGTAAAAATAGATGGCGAAGTGATGCAGATATGTCCTGAATGTGATGCTTGCTGGAAATACGAAGACCACATACTTTTTGAAACGTTCAATACGTTTCAAAACTATGCGAGAAAGAACACCATTTCTTCTACTTGGGATCAAGTGCAGGTTATTGAGGAGTCCTTTCCCCAGCCGAAAGAAAGGATGATCTGAAAATTGATAGATAAATGATTACAGAAAGTCGTATGATTAACCGCTCGGTTAGTCCGTTACATCGGGTACGCTAAACCTGCGCCGGACGCCCAAAACAAAGCGTTACGGTACGAAAGGAGTACGACAAGATGAAAGTAGGCTATGCGTTTTCACAGGCGGTTTTACCGGTCGGTGCGGGGGCGACCGTGGATTTACTGGTGCGTTTCGAGGCGGAAACAAAGCCGGACACCACGCGGCGACCGCTCAACCTGTCGCTGGTGATTGACCGCTCCGGCTCGATGGCGGGAACACCGCTACGGTACGCGGTTCGCGCCGCGAAAGACTTGGTAGATAGACTGGGTGCGGACGATATTCTCTCGATTGTGACGTATGACGACCACGTGCAGACGATTGTCGCGCCGACGAACGTAACCGACCGCGCCGCGATTCATGGCAAATTGGACGCCGTGCGGGTCGGAGGAACAACGAACCTTGCCGGGGGCTGGCTCGAAGGCTGCAAGCACGTGCTGGCAAAAGCCGACAGCGAACGCGTCAACCGTGTTCTGCTCCTAACCGACGGCAACGCCAACGTCGGTATCACTGACAAAGACTTGCTGACCAATACGGCGAAGGAAAAAGCCGAGGCGGGCGTGGTGACTACCGCTTTGGGCTTCGGTGACTACTTCAACGAAGACCTGCTGATTGGCTTGGCGCGGGCTTCGGGCGGCAACTTCTACTTTATCCAGTCGCCGGACGACGCCAGCGGCGTGTTTCAAATCGAACTGGATTCGCTCAAATCCGTCGTCGCGCAGAACCTGACGGCGGTGCTTATTCCGATTAATGGCGTGAAGATTGCGATGTCGAGCGGCTACCGCTTGGGCGACGCGGGCGGCAAAGTGGCGGTTTACATGGGCGATGTGTACGACGGTGAGGCGAAGAAACTCGCGCTTAGCGTCACGATAACCGCGCCGGGGGCGGTTGGTTCGCTCCCGCTTCTCGGCATGACTTACGAGTATGACGGCGTCGTGGATAAAAGTATCGCGCACGAAACCGGGGCGCAGGATATTGCCGTGCCGGTCGGGACGATTGACGAGGCGGCGAGTGCCGCGCCCGCGACCGGGGTTGTCGTGGAAATCGCGGGTATCCGCATCGCCCGTGCCAAAGACGAAGCGGTCGAACTCGCCGACGCCGGTACACACGCCGACGCCGCGAGACTTTTGCGCGATCTGGTCGCCGAACTCGATAGCCGGGGCTTGGGCGAAACGTTCGAGATTGCCGAGGAAATGGAGCAACTGCGCCACTACGCCGAGCGCATCGAGAAGAAACAGATGGGTAGCGATGTTCGCAAGGAACTGCGCGACCAGTCGTATCAGGCGCGTTCGCGGTCGAACAGCAGTCTCTCCGGGCGCGGCGTTTCCACGGCGACCGACGCGGTGAAAGCGTTGCCGACCACTGGCGATGTCGGCTCCGGCGTGGAACTCGAATGCTACCGTGAGGGCGGGAAACTCCGCGTTCGCGTGGTGACGAAGGGCTACGACGACGATTTCAACGTGCAGTTTCCCCGTGCGATTCGCGCCGAGGGCGTTCATTACGTCGCAGATAATTTAGAAACGTCGGCGGACGGCACGTTCTACCGCGCCGTGGGCGACATCAAGCGACTCTTGAAGGCGGGCGCGGCAGACCCGTTCACGTCGGCACGGTCGTCCGCGCCGGTTCGCACCGGCAAGGCGAGTGTCGCCCCGCCTACCGCCGCCGATTTGCCCGAAACCGACAGCGTGGGCGCGGGCGTGATGGTGCAGGTGATCAAGGAAGGCTCGAAACTGCGGGCGCGTGTGGTTTCCGACGGCTACGACCCCGACTGGAACATGAGGTTCCCCCGCTCCATCCGCGAGGAAGGCATGATGTACGTCGTGGACGAGGTGAACGAAATCTCCGGCGGCGGGCAGTATCAGGCGTGCGGCACGATTAAGCGGTTTGTTCAGGCGAAGTAGGGTTTGTGTTGGCGTCAGATAGTTGTGTACGGCAATGGTTTTAGGCGGCGGGCAAATCCGCTGCCTAAAACCGGGCGCATGCACGATAATTACCCAAAAAGCGAGAAACACCGTGCCGGTTTACCATCCCAATAAAACGCCCGCCTCCAACGCCCTGACCGACCTGATACGCGCCGTGGTTCGCATGACCGCCGCCGTGCAGAAATCGGGGACACGTCTGACTCAGGACATAGGCATCACCAACGCCCGGTGGCAAGTTCTCGGCGAGTTGTCCGCACTGGAAAAGCGCGTTACGGTGAGTGAACTGTCGCGCTACTTGGGGCTGACGCGGCAAGCCGTGCAACGGCTCGCCAACGAAATGGCGGACGACGGGCTACTGGAGTTTGCGGAGAACCCCGGCGACGCACGGGCGATGCACGTGGTTTTAACGCCCGCCGGTCGAAACGTGTATGCGGGCGCAATGGAGCGCGAATGGCAGTGGACAAACGCGGTCGCGGACGACTTCGACGCCGAGGAAATCGCCCGTGCCGTAGCACTATTGGAGGCGATGACGCAAAAAATACAAAGCGATACTTGACAATGTATTGTCAATATGCTACAATCGTATTGACAATACATTGTCAATATGTCCGTTATTAGAAATGCGATCTCAACCATGACACCGACCGCTGCCGAGCAGTTCAACCCGTATAACCCCCGCTTCACCGCCGACCGATTCGCGCTGATGGCGCAGATGCGCTCCGAATCCCCGGTGACATTCATTCCCGCGCTTCACGTGTACGCCGTGACGCGGTGGCAGGAAGTGCGCGACGTTTTAGGTGACGCCGTGACGTTTGCGTCGTCGGGAGCGTTTAGCGCGGGGCTACACCTCGCGCCCGAAGCGTCGGCGATTTATTCGCTGGTGTCGCCGCTGTTCGCGCTCAATCTGATCAACGTGGACAATCCGCTTCACAAACGCTTGCGCGACCCGCTGATGGCGGCGTTCTCGCCCAAGCGTATCGCATCGCTCACGCCCACGGTAATCGCCGATGTGGAAGCGTTGCTGGACGCGATTGCAACGGGAGGCGATCAAACCGACCTTTTGCAGACGCTTTGCAAGCCATTACCGATACAAACGATTTGCCGACTGCTGGGCGTTCCCCTCGCCGATGCCGACAACTTACGCGGATGGTCGGACGCGCTAATTGCGTTCCAAACCCCCGGCTTGCCGGTTGAGGTGCAGGTCGGAGCCGCACATGGTCTGGTCGCGCTCGAAAACTATATGCGCGAAAAAATCGCCGAGAAAACCGCCACGCCCGACGAAGGGTTGATTTCCGCGCTGGTCGCCGGACGCGCCGCCGGGGAGAACGATTTATCGGAAGACGAGCTGGTCGCCGACCTTGCCATCGTGTTTTTCGCCGGACACGAAACCACTATCAACACGATTGCCAACTCGCTTCGCACACTTCTTGAAAGCCGCGAACAGTGGAAAGCCGTGGCGACCGGAGCCGTGGACGCCGACAATCTTCTTGACGAACTATTGCGCCACGCGACCTCGGTGATGGGCTTGTATCGCCGCGCTACCGTAGATACGGTTATCGGTGGCGTGTCCGTACCGAAGGACGCGATTGTTTGGGTGTCGTATGGGGCGGCGAACCGCGACCCCGCGAAGTTCGACGAGCCGGAAACGCTCCGGTGTCCCCGCGAAAACGCCCGGCAGCATTTGGCGTTCGGCTCCGGCATCCACTACTGTATCGGACCACTTCTCGCCCGGCTACAGATCCGCGAAGCCGTCACACGCACGGCGAAGCGGTTCCCCGAAATGCGACTTGCGCCGGGCGCGGTGATCCCCGAAATCCCGCACCACGGGCTTCGCGCCCCCGTCACGCTCCCGGTGATATTGAAGTAGGAGGAAACGATGAACTCAACAGAAACCGCGGGTGAATATCTTGACCGGGCGCGAACGGAACTACGCGAACGCGATCCCGTGCTACGCGCCCTGATTGACGAAAAGCCCGACCTTGATTACGACGCTTGGCGCAAAACGCTCCCGGTCGAAGGTTTGTTCGAGGCACTACTGTTTCAGATAGTGGGGCAACAAATCTCGGTATCCGCCGCGAACGCCATTTACGCCCGGTTACGTGCCCTGTTTTCCGATGGTCGCCCCAACCCGGAAACGCTCGCCCCGATGAGCGTGGAGTCGCTCAAAGGCATCGGGCTTTCGACGCGCAAGGCGGAGTATGTGCTTGACGTTGCCCGCCGCGCAAATGCGGGCGAACTCGACAACATCGGCAACCTGCCCCACGACGAAGCGCGGGCGGCTCTGGTGTCGTTTCGCGGCATCGGGGCGTGGACGGCGGACGGGGCGTTACTGATCGCGTTTGGACTACCCGACGTGCTGGTATCGGGCGACTTGGTGCTACGAAAAGCGGTGCAACGCGCCTACGGTCTGCCGGAAATGCCGACCGAAAAAGAGGTAGAGGCAATCGGCGAATCGTGGCGTCCGCACCGGTCGGTGGCGGCAGGGTATCTGTTCGAGACGATGGTTCCACATTAGGGGTATCACGGATTTGTGGCGGCGTTGGCAAAGATAGTGTCGCGCACCCGGTCAAGCCACGACAGTTCGGCTTCCCATTGCGCGATTTTGTGTGTCACCATCAGTTCGGCGACGACGCCGGACGCGCCGACATGAGCGCGAATTGTTGGTAGGTGCGTGTTTTCACGTTCGATTTCCCCCGCGAGAAACGCGGCGCGGCGGGCAATCATCGTTTCTACCGTGTCGTGGTCGGTGTGCGGCGACAGGGCAAGCCACGTCAAAAACGGTGGCAGAACACGCCCGGTCGCCCATTCGTTCCGCGCCAAGCCGCTATGCAAAGCGTCGCGCCCAGCGTCCGTTATGGCATACACCTGCCGTTCCGCGCCCGTGTTTGTTTCCCGCAAGCCAAGCGGTGCTATCCAGTTTTGCGCCGCTAATTTCTTCAGCGAGTAGTAGACTTGCGGGCGCGAAACCCCCGCCCAATCCTGCACCTCACGCCGCGTTAGTTCCGCAACAATGTCGTAGCCGTGACGCGGCTTTTCGCAGAGTAGACTAAGCAAAACAAGGTCGGGCGTCGTCGGTGTAGTCGGGCTTGACATCAGAAAGTCTCTCCGGTAGTATACATTAGTCTCATTTATACTAATAGTTCAAGGAACCAAAACTGCTATGACCTCCGCCGATAACCGCCCGCCTTCCGCCGTGACGCCCGACTATGGCGTGGACGCCCCCGACTGGATACGCGGCTTTTTCGCGGCGGCAGGGGCGGGAGTTGCCGCCGGTACTCTTGCCCGTCTGTTTTTGCCAAACGGCGTCGTTAAAACCGTGGCGAGCGTGGCATCATTTGGCGTTGGCGGTGTTGCCTTCGCGTTTGGAACCGCCATGTCCGCATACGTTTGGCGCGGCAAGTTTCGGATGCGCGATTTCATGCTGGACAAAATCGCGTGGCGCGGGGACGAAACGGTTTTGGATGTCGGAACCGGGCGCGGTCTTCTCGCCATCGGCGCGGCAAAGCGATTAACTACCGGCACGGCTATCGGCATCGACATCTGGAACACCGCCGATTTATCGGATAACCGCCGCGACGCCGCCGAAGCCAATGTTGTATGGGAGGGTGTCGCGGGCAAGGTTGAACTGTGCGAAGCGGACGCCCGCTCTTTGCCGCTTGCCGATAGTACATTTGACGTGGTTTTGTCGCTTCTCTGTTTGCACAATATCGAGCCGGAAGCGGATCGCGCCGTCGCCTGCCGCGAAATCGCCCGCGTCCTGAAACCCGGCGGAACCGCGCTTATCGCCGATTATGTTCCGACCGACGGCTACGCTAAGGCACTCGCGGACGCGGGCTTAACCGTGCGCGAAACCCGGACGCATTTCGGCGTTGCCTATGCGCTCATGTGGATGACGGAAGCGACGAAAGGCTAAAACTTCTTCTTGTCCGGCGAATCGAGGAACTCCACCGCCGGGTTCTTCTCCACCAGATAGTTCATGCCCCAGTCCGACTCAAACAACACGCACAGGTTCTCCGCTTCGTCCACCACGCGCTTGGTTCCCGGCGTCCAGAAGATGTTTTTCAAGGCGTCGGGCGAACCGTCCAGCCAGCGCACCAGCGAAAACGGTGTGGGTTCGATCACCGTTTCGACGTTGTACTCGGCACGCATCCGGTACTGCACGACCTCTAATTGCAGTTGCCCGACGACGCCCAGAATCGGCTCCATGCGCGACGCTTGCGCGTCGTAGAACGTTTGCACGATGCCTTCTTCGCTGAGTTGCTGAACGCCTTTTTGGAAGTTTTTGTACGCCTCGATTTTCTTGTTGCGAAGCCCCGCGAAATGCTCCGGCGCGAACTTCGGCAGGGCGGTAAAGCGCAAGACTTTGCCGGTGCAAACCGTGTCGCCGAGGGCGAACGCGCCGGGGTTCGTCAGTCCGACGATGTCGCCGGGATACGCTTCCTCCACGATTTCGCGGTCTTGCGCGAACAGTTTTTGCGGGCGCGAAAGCCGAATCGTTTTGCCGGTACGCGCCACGGTCGCGGTCATGTCGCGCTCGAACTTGCCGCTCACGACGCGCATAAACGCGATCCGGTCGCGGTGGTTCGGATCCATGTTCGCCTGCACTTTGAACACGAACCCGCGAAACTCCGGCTCCTCCGGGAACACATCGCCCTTGTCGGCGAGGCGCGGGGCGGGCGGGGGAGCCATCGCAATGAAGCGGTTCAGGAACGGTTCCACGCCGAAGTTCGTCACGGCGGAACCGAAAAACACCGGCGAGATTTCCCCGCGGGCGATTTTGCCGTCGTCTAAGGGCGCACCAGCAACGTCCAACAGTTCTATGTCGCCGACTAACTTTTCGTAGCCTTCCGCGCCCATAATCGGCTCCAACGTGGCGCGGTCGGCTAAATCGGTCGCTTGCACCGGGGCGCGGTGCGAACCGTGTTGCGTGCGCTCGAACAGGAAGATTTCGCCCGAAGTGCGGTCGTAGACGCCCTTGAACCGGTCGCCGCCCTCGCCGACCGGGTAGTTCACCGGCACACATTCGATGCCCAGCAACTCGCCGATTTCATCCATCAGGTCAAGCGGGTCGCGGCTCGGTCTGTCCATCTTGTTAATAAACGTGAAGATCGGAATCCCACGCTGGCGACACACCGCGAACAGTTTGCGCGTTTGCGGTTCCACGCCCTTCGCGGCGTCAATCAGCATCACCGCGCTATCGGCGGCAACCAGTGTGCGGTACGTGTCCTCGGAAAAGTCCTCGTGACCGGGCGTGTCGAGCAGGTTCAAAACGTAGCCGTGGTACGGAAACTGTAGCACGGTGGACGTAATCGAGATACCGCGTTGCTTTTCGAGTTCCATCCAGTCGGAAGTGGCGGCGCGGCGGTTCTTGCGGGCGGCAACGCTTCCCGCCATGTTGATCGCGCCCCCGTACAGGAGCAGTTTTTCGGTGAGCGTAGTCTTTCCGGCGTCGGGGTGCGAGATA
>JACMIU010000292.1 GCA_014380985.1 Armatimonadota bacterium
AGGTGATGGCGGAGATCTGCGGCAAGATCACTGGCTGTTCCAAGGGCAAGGGCGGCTCGATGCACATCTGCGACGCCAAACTCGGCTTCTATGGCGGCTACGGCATCGTCGGCGGCAATGTGCCTATCGCGGTCGGCTTGGCATGGAAAATCAAGTACACCGGCGGCAACCAGATTACGGCTTGCTTCTTCGGCGACGGTTCGATGAACCAAGGCGGTTTCCACGAGTCGCTGAACATGGCGCAACTCTACAAAGTCCCGGTGCTGTTTGTCCTTGAAAACAACGGCTACGCGATGGGAACCAGCATCGAACGCTCGCACGCCAATCCCGATTTAGCGTCCCGCGTGGACTCGTATGCGATGGAGCGGCACGTGATTGACGGGCAGGATATTTTCGCCGTTCACGAGCAGGTATCGGCGATTGTGGAATCCATGCGGACGAACCCGCGCCCCGTGTTCCTCGAAATGAAAACCTATCGCTACCACGGTCACGGCGCGGCGGATACGCAGGTGACGCAAATCACCTATCGTACCAAAGAGGAAGTGGAGCAGATGAAATCCACCCGCGACCCGATCATGCTTTGCGAGCAGAAGATGTTCGCGGCGGGCGTTCTGTCTGCCGAATTGCGCGACAAGATTCACAACGAGGCGATTAAGGCGGCAGAGGACGCACTGAAGTTTAGCGACGAATCGCCGAATCCCGGACCCGAAGAACTTTTGAAGGACGTTTACGCTTAAAATTATGGCAAAAATGCGATACGCGGACGCGCTGACTCTTGCGCTCCGGGAAGAAATGACCGCCGACGAATCGGTATTTATTATTGGCGAAGAGGTCGGGCAGTATCTCGGTACGCTTCAGGTCACGAAGGGCTTCTTGCAGGAGTTCGGCGCGAAGCGCGTGGTAGACACCCCTATCTCGGAAGTCGGGATTATCGGCTTGGGAATCGGCGCGGCGATGGCGGGCTTGAAGCCCATCTGCGAAATGATGCGGATGGACTTCGCGCTTCCGGCATACGACCAAATCGCGCAACACGCCGCGAAAATCCGCTATATGTTCGGCGGGCAATTTCAGGTTCCGATGGTGATTCGTGGTCCGTCGGGCGTTGGCTACCAACTGTCGGCGCAGCACTCGCAAGCAATTGAAGTGCTTTTCGCGCACTGCCCCGGTTTGAAAGTCGTGTTACCGGCGACCCCCGGCGACGCGAAGGGCTTGCTCAAATCCGCCATCCGCGATCCGAACCCGGTGATTTTCCTTGAAACGCTGAAACTGTATTTTGCCAAAGCCGACGATTTGGAAGCGATTCAAGAGGGCTTGTCGGAAGTGCCGGAAGACCCCGATTACACCGTGCCGCTCGGCAAGGCGAACGTTCTACGCGAAGGCAAAGATGTGACTATCATCGCCTATTCGCGTATGGTGATCGAATCGCTCAAAGCCGCAAACCGCTTGGCGAAAGACGGCATTTTCGCGGAAGTGATTGACCTGCGCTGTCTGCTCCCGCTCGACATGGCAACGCCGCTCGCGTCTATCAAAAAGACGCACCGCGCCGTGGTGGTGCAGGAGCAGTGGGGCTTGTACGGCGCGGCGGCGGAAGTTTCCGCGCAAATCGCCGAGCGAGCGTTTTACGATTTAGACGCCCCGGTGCAACGGGTCACGGGCGCGTTTGTGCCGATGCCCTACAGCAAGGCACTCGAAGATTTGGCGACACCGACCGAGGACGATATTGTCACCGCCGTAAAGAGAACCTTAGGCGGAAAATAAGAAACTAACCGCCAAGACGCCAAGTTCAGAAAAGGAGAAAAAGAAATCTTGAAAACCTTCTCCGAACCTTTGCGCTCGGCGAAAACTTCGTTTTGCCTGACTTGGCGTCTTGGCGGTTAGACAGAAACAAAAAACTATGGCTGATATTATTTTGCCCAAGATGGGCGACGCGATGGAAGAAGGCAGCATTGTTCAGTGGCTGAAAAATGTCGGCGATGCAGTCAAGGCGGGCGAGGCGATTGCGGAACTCGAAACCGATAAGTCAAATGTGGAAATCGAGGCGGACGCTGACGGTTTTCTGACGGCTATCAATGTGCAAGCGGGCGAGATGGTTCCGGTGGGCACGGTGATTGGCGTTATCGGCGCGGAAGCGGGCGCGGTAGCGGAAACGAAACCTGCTCCGCAAACCCCACC
>JACMIU010000293.1 GCA_014380985.1 Armatimonadota bacterium
ACGGTTGGTTCCGCAATTTCGCCGGCTACCATCGTCAGTTTTTAGAGCCGAAGGGGAGCGCGGACTGCTTGGGTCGGTGCGTTTGGGCGCTGGGCGAAGCAGAGTTGGGCGACCTGCCGCCGGGAACCCGGCTTGCCGTGCGTTCGCTACTGATCGGGGCGCGGCAGGCGGCAAGTGAGATTTCCGCGCCGCACGCGACCTGCTACTTACTTTTAGGCTTATCGGGATTGGCGCGGGATACCGGCGTTCGTCCGCTCGTGGAAAAAGGCGTGGAGCGTTTAATCTCGCTTTGGGACACGTATTCGGATAACGACTGGCACTGGTTCGAGCCGCAAATGACCTACGACAACGCCCGCTACTGCGAAGCGTTGCTACGCGGCGGGCTGGCGATTGGCAACGATTACGCCGTTGCTGTCGCCAAAAAGTCGCTCGACTTCGTGACAGCGAACTCGTTCAACGACGCGCAGGGCTATCTGGAGCCGATTGGTTGCCGGGGCTGGTGGAAGAAGGATGGCGAAAAAGCGCGGTTCGATCAGCAGACGATTGAAGCAGGCGCGTATGTGGAAGCATACCGGTTGTTCGCGGAAACGTTCGGCGACGCGAAGTACACGCGCCTTGCCGAACACGCCCGCGACTGGTTCTGGGGCGACAACGTTCACCGGCTTCCTTTGTATGACCCCGATTCGGGTGGTTGCTACGACGGACTAACCGCCGAGGGTGTCAACCTGAACATGGGGGCGGAGTCGGTTCTGTCGTACCTATTAGCCGAAACGTGCGCCCCGGCGTCACGATAAGTTTCACGGCAATATCGTGCGGTTCGGTCGGTAGCGCGGGAACAATGCCGTTCTCGCCCGCCACGCTCACTGTGACGCAAGCCGTGCGAAGGCGCGGCAAAAACCGGTCGTAGTACCCCCCACCATAGCCGAGGCGGCTGCCCCCTTCGTCGAACAGCAGACCGGGGACGACTACCAAGTCAAGCGTTTCGGGCGGCACTTCCGGCACATTCGGTGCGGGTTCACGCAGTCCCCAAGCGTTCTGTACAAGGGTCGTTTCGCCCGGTCGGTACGGATGCACCGTCAAAACGCGGCGCGGCGCGATACGCGGCACGTAAAACGTCTTGTCGCCCGGAATGTCCGCGAGCGTTTCCACCACGATTTCATTAGGAAGCGCGAGGTAGAGCAGAACGTGCCGCGCCGCGTCCCATTCGAGAAGCGAGGTCAGACGTTCGAGGAGGAGCGTTGCGTCCGTTCCTTCGCGTTTAGCCCGCGCCCATTCGCGCCATTCTTTCTTTGTACGTGCTTGCATCAGGACAGTATATCGTTCGCTTCAAGCGGAACGCCTTCGGGTACAACGGTGTAGGAAAAGTACCATGAACGAAACCAGCAACAGCATCAACAAAGTCAGTTTGTTTTCCGCGCCTGACATCGAGTGCGACGGGTGCGCGAACGCGATTCGGAACGCTCTTGGCAAAATGCCCGGCGTGACCGTGGTCGCGGTGAGCGTGGAAGACCAAACCGTCGCCGTGACGCACGAGCCGACCACCGCGCCGGACGCCGCGATTATCGCCGCGTTAGACAAGGCGGGCTTTCCTGCGACGGTGCGCGGTTAGCGCGGTATACTGCGGGGCGTGAGTGCGATACATTTAACCGGCTTCGTGCGCGACGTGAAATACACGGCTTGTCTAACTAACCCTCTCGCTTCCTACTTAGCGGAGGGTTTCGACATCAACGTTGTTGTCCCTTCCGGCATCGTTTCGGCGGACGATTGGCAGGGGGCATACTCGCGGTGGGTATCGCCCAAGCGAACGCGCAGTTATCCGTTCGAGCGGCTTTATAACACTTTCAACGCGCCGCTTCGCCTGACAGTGATACCGGTTATTAAAGACGAGGGCGCGGACGGCGACCTTGATCGGGTTCAGTATTCGACGATTTCTTGGATGAATCTGCTCAATGTGTACGTCGTGCTGGCGTATTACAGGTCCGCCC
>JACMIU010000294.1 GCA_014380985.1 Armatimonadota bacterium
AGCGGTTGCCGCGCCGGGTCTTGATTCGCAAGGCGCGGAAACTGCCACCCGTCATACGTCAGGCGACCGTTGCCCCGCGCTACCGTGAGCGGGTCGGGAATGCGCGAATACGGCGTTTCAAAGTAGCGGCGGTTGGCGTCCGTGATGCCCCAGTATTTATCGTTGTGGGCGCGGTTGCGGTTTTGTGCGTCGCCCCCGGCGCGAGGGGTCGGGTTTTTCGGACTCGGTTGCTCGGTTGGCGGTGCGGGGTTCGGGACTTGCGCGGCGGCAAGACCGACGGCAAGGGCGAAAAAGCCGAGCAAACCGACGAAACGCCACCCCGTGTTGGTTCGGGGTCGCGCTTCGGTAACGTTAAAAAGGGTAGAAAATTGCATCGTTGATTACGAAAAAAGCACGGTTGCTTCCGGCAAAGGCGATTGCCGGAAGCGGGTTGGTGATAGATTACAGACGGTCGGCACTGCGCGGTTGTTCCGTCAATGTCGCGCCGTTCGTGTCGCGCCCCATTTGCTGGCGGTTGAGCGTGGTGGTTCCGCGGAATATTTTCGGCGCGGAGAACCCGGCGAATGTGCCGCCGATGACGGTGTTATTGACGCCGCCCACCCCGGTCAGACTGAACGCGGTCGGCTTAACCTCGAACACTTCGCCGACGAATCGCCCCGACGTGAACAACGCCGACGCTTCCGACGCGCTGTTCGTTATCAGAAAGTCACCGTTTGACAACCGCTTGATACTCGCCGCCGACAGTCGCGGCAACTTCGTGGTTGGCGTGCTGGACAGACGGGCGGGGATCGGCGGCACGTTCGCCGGTGCGCCGTCGCGGTTAATGATGTCGTACTCGTCCTGCCCGAACCGCCAGATAACGTCAAAGAACGACTGAGCCGATTGCGTCGGCGTCGGGGGCGTGATGCTAATTGTGGCGAGATACACGCCGTCGCTGTCGGCAATCAGGTAGACCTTTTCGGGAATACCATCGGCAGGCGCGGAAATATCGAGCGGAATCTCCTCGAAATAAGTAGGCGCGTTGAGCGGCTTCGTGTCCGACACCGCGCCCCCGGCAAAGGTTCGCAGCTCGTTCACCGCGAGAAGCGGCTTGCCGTTGTTCACCGGTTCGGCAATAGCCGGAGTGAAATACGTCGTGTCCGCCCAGTACCGCCCGATGCTGTTGAACGCTCCCGTCGCCGCGTTCACCAGCACAAACGCCGTGTTGCGCGGGTTGTAGTCGAGTTGCACCAGCGAACCGTTCCCGCTGTTGGACGATTTTTCGTTGTTCGAGGCGGCGATACCGGTGTTGTTGACCGACGCCACCAAGACCGGCTTGCCGGAAATGCCGCCGATATTGCTACCGAGCAGTTGCAGTTTGTTGAACGCAAGGTTCTGCCCGCTCTTGCTTTTGGTGCGCGTTGACCACACCACGACGCCGGTAGAGATGCCCGCCACGACTTCTCGCGGCTGCCCGTTCAGGTCGTAGTAATCCACTACGTCCAACACGCGGCTGTTGCCGGTGTCGGCGATAATATAGTGATCCTCAAACCCGATGCGGTTGTTGCCCGCGTCGAACGTAGCAAGGCGGCGCGTCAAAACGTCGCTCGGCTCGTCTAAGGTGAGCGGGTCGCCGGGCGCGAGAACGTTGTACGGGTCATTCACCCGCGAAACGCTCCAGCGCAAAACCGCGCCCCGGTCGAAGCGCACGACGCGATTGTTGCCGGTATCGGCGACAAGGTAGTCGCTCGAACCGAGGCGACGCACCGAACGCGGCGACGAAAAGCCTTGCGATTTCGATGTTTGCACACCTTGCGGCGCCGCCGCGTTCAGTAGCGTTCCGTCCGCCGCGTAAATCGGCTGTTCGCCGCCGATGATTTTGCGGTCTTCGGTAGAGTTGGTAGACCAGACCGCCGCGCCATCCGCGTTGACTTCCATCACGCGGGTATTATCGGAAACGAGGGTCAAGCCCTCGGAATACGCCACGGTTCCCGCCGTCGTGTTGACCGCGACCACGCCCTCATCGCCGCTCGGCGAACCCAGTCCCGCCGGGCTTGGCAGGTTCGCGCTCCAGCGCACATGGTTGCGGTCAACTTCCTTGCTTCCCGTGCCGTATACAATCGTGTTCACGACGTTGTACACTTGCTCCCCGGCGCGAACGCGAACCGTGGGGTCGTTGCTCACCGGGTCGGCGTCCACGGCGACAAGCCGGTTGCCAATCGTCAGGAAAATCTGGTCGCCGATTTTGACCGGCGAACCGTTCGGGTTGCCGGGCAGGACGTAGTACCACAACATCGGCGAGTGTCCGCCCACGGTAGCGTTAGAGCCGCTTGCCGCATTTAAGACGCCTTCTTCCGCGTTGACCTGCACGTTCGGCAGGGTTCCGAACGGCGTAAACGCTTTGGTCGGTTGCGTCGCGCCCGCGGTCGGTTCCCCACGCGGCGAGTGTTTCACCAAAAACGTCGAGGAACCGGAGAGCGTTTGCTTCGGGTCGTCGGCGCGGCGGAAGTCGGCGATATTGACCTTACCGGTCGCGTAGTCAATATCAAGGCGGGCGCGGTTGCCGTCGCTACCGTCGAACGTGACGGTGGCGTCATTGACGGGATCGTACTGCGTCACGGTGACGATAGAGCCTTCGGTCAGCGGAACGCCGAGGTCGAGCGTGATTTGCGGCGACGTTTGGAACGCCATCAGCACGGTGACTGTTCCGTTCAAGCCCGACGCCGCCCGCGCCAAATAGTACGTCACGCCGTCGTTGGTGGTAATCGGCGAGCCGACGATGCCGACGTTCGTGAGTGCCTCATAGAACGGCGCGGTGGCGAACAGTTGCGCCGTGCCGAACGGGTCGGCGGTGCTAAACTGAAAACGGTTGCGAAGCGCGGGCAAATCGCTCACGGTTTCGGCTCCGACGCTCGCGTTCGTGTAGCCGTTGTGGAGCAGGTAGTGCCAGCGCAACCGGCTCGAATTGCGGGCATATTCGCGCTCTTGCAGGGCGAACAGTCCGGCGAACGTACCGCCCGTGCCGCTCTGATTCGCGCCGAACATCAGCAAATCGTCGGGCGAAAACGCCACCGTGTCAAGGTTCGTCCCGACCGGAATCGTTAGCGGCGCGACGTTGCGATGCCCCGGTTCCGAAGTGAGGCTTGACGGTTCCGTGCCGGTGAGCGGCACATATACCGTGTCGTAATCGGCAACCGCAAGCACCCGGTTTACCCGCGATTTGGCGGTGTCGCCCGAATAGGCTATTTCCAGTTTGCCGTTGTAGTAATCGCCGTTCACCGGCGAATCTTGAAAGTTAATCGTCCACAGGTTGCCAACGTATGCCGGGTCGATCGCGGTAAAGAACGGATCAATCGTCGGGTAAACAGTGCGACCGGCGGCGAAGTTCTCCTCGCGGGTGAACGTTTGCAGTTCGCCCGCCACGGTCAAAGTCACGTCGGCGTACAGTTTTACATTCTGCTCCGGTCCGACAAACGGGCTTGTCGCAACGGTGTCCTTGCCTTTCGCAATAAACACGTTGTTCGCCTCGATACCGGCGGGGCGGAAACTGACCGTGTTGTTCGTGCCGTCGAAGTTCGAGACCTTGTTGCCTTCGCCGCGAGTGCCGAGCCAGAACGGCAACACTTTCGACGACGTATCGCCGGTCGGGTCAAACACCGGCACATACAGCATAATGTCGTTCGTGGACTCGTTCGTGTTTCCGGCAATCGTGTTGTCGGTTCCACCGTTCCCTTGCGTTCGCGTGGTGGTGAGGCGGTTCAGTCCGAGCGTGGGCGAACCGGTGGGCGCGTAGCCGATGCCGGTGGCATTTGTGGACTTCCAGACATAGTTGCCGAAATCGGCGACATCAATACAGCGCACAATCGCGCCGGTCGGTTCCACGGCATACACCTTGTTGCCGAAAAACACTGGCGACGGCGCGACGCCGTTTGCGGCGGCGGTGTACGTTGTGGCGGCGGCGGCGGTTGCCGGGTTGTTCGGCAAAAGAAGCGCGGCGTCGGGCGACAATCGCCCCGTCGCCTCTATCGGCTTCGCATCAAGAGCGACCACCGAGCCGTTGCCGAGCGTGACCAAAATCTGCGGGCGCGACACGCCGCCAATCGTGATATTCGCCAGCACCGGCGACGACGGTTCCACAGCACCGGCGGCAGGTCCATCGTACCGCCAGATTTCGTCGTAGGGTGTGCCGCTAATTAAGTCGGGGCGTCCGTCGTCGTTGTTGCCGTCGCTATCGTAGTCGCGGTTTGGCACGGTGTCATAGGCGCGAACCGTGGCGTTGCCCGCCGCGTCCTTGCCCGAAACGTACATGATTCCCTGATAAATCAGCGGCGACGAGTTCGACACCACGCCGTTCGCGGGCGTACCGGAAAAATCAAACGCCGAGTTGAGCGGCGCGGACACGGCGGACGACGAGTTGGCGATACGTCGGTTGTTGCGGCGCACGGTGTTGTTTGCCCCGCCCCAAACAATCGCGTTGTACGTAAACTTCAAATCCTCGGCGTTCGCGGCGAGCAGGTTTTTCCCGGCATACGCGCCGGAGTTGCCGCCCGAACCGGCGTTGAAACCGCCCGAATAATCGTTGACGCCGCAACCGATGTCGGCGCAGGTCAGGATCACGCCGCCGGAGCCGTAAACACCCGCCGCGACATACGGTAGGGCGTTGTTCGGGGCGGTCAGGTTGATGTCCACGCCGCGCCGGTTGCCGATAATGTTGGTCAGGGTTTCGGTGTTCGGGGCGGTCAGAACCGGAACCGTGCTACCGACCACTTGCGACACCAAAAAGTAGTCGCCGTAGCCCTTGTCGCCGAGCGCGACAATATCATTGAACGACAGCGTGTAAGGCGAATTGAGCAGAGGGTGCGACGGCTGGTAGATCGCCGGTCCCGACGCGCCGCCCTGCAAGCCGTAGTTACCGTTGGTGAATTGCACCTGTTCGAGGAAGAACTTGCCGCTTGCTTCAATCGTCATGCCGCCGCAGTTGTCCATCCACACGACGCCCCCG
>JACMIU010000295.1 GCA_014380985.1 Armatimonadota bacterium
GCGCTCATTTCGGGACAGAAGGAGACCGCGCTTTGCAGCCGTATCATCGTCAGCACCTCAGAAAGAACATCCATTCCACCGATACCCCAATCTTTGAACGATCAGACGCTAAATATGAACTCTGAAGCATTGCGAGTTCAACTGATGTTGCCTATTATACTTCGTGACTGCGGAGCCTGTAAAGGGGAATGACGCGTGTCACATAGTACAACCATAAGCAGGAAAGAAATAATTATGAGTAAGACAGGACTTGAGGCACTGCTAACCCCTGAGAATAGCATCCTCGTGCTGATCGACCATCAGCCCTATCAGTTCACCAACCTGAACAGTCACGAGCCAACGATTATTATCAACAACGTCATCGGTCTCGCCAAGACAGCCAAAGTATTCAACGTGCCGACGATCCTCACCGCGGTGATTGAGGAACGCGGCGGTCATATCATCAAGGGGCTTCAGGATGTCTTCCCGGAGCAAAAGCCGATCGATCGCACCTTTATCAACACCTGGGAAGACCTGAACGTTACCGACATCGTGAAGAAGAGCGGACGAAAGCAGCTCATACTGGCCGCACTCTATACCGAGATCTGCCTCGCTATGCCAGCAATTCAAGCACTTGCCGAGGGGTATGACGTGTTCATCGTCACCGACGCGTCGGGCGGTGTCTCGGCGGAAGCCCATGACATGGCCGTGCGCCGTATGGTCGCCGCCGGTGCAGTGCCGATTACCTGGATGGCCGTGCTGGCTGAATGGCAGCGTGATTGGGCACGCGAGGAGACTGCTGCCGGTGTCTCGAGCGTTATTCTTGAACATGGCGGTGCGAGTGCTGCCGCCTTTGCTTGGGAATTGCAGCTTCTCGCCGGACGTGCGGGATCGGGTTCCTAACATGTCTACCCGGTCAGTGCCAATCCGTATCGGATACTGTCTGTCGCTGACCGGCCCGCTCGCGGACAATAGCCGGTCGGCCCGGCTCGCCCATGACATTTGGCGGGAGGATACCAACCGCCAGGGCGGGTTGCTCGGCCGACCGGTCGAACTTGTCTGCTACGACGATCATACGGACGCTTCGCTCGTTCCCGGCATTTACAAAAGGCTGATGGATGAAGATCAGGTTGATCTCGTCATCGGCGGTTATGGCACCAATACGCTGTTGCCGGCGATGCCGTTGATCATGGAGCGACAGCGCTTCTTCGTCGGGTTAATGGGTCTCGGCGTTAACAACGCACCCGCTTACCCGAACTACTTCGCCATGATTCCAACCGGACCCGACCCCAACGCCGCACTCACAGAGGGGTTCTTTGCGCTCGCCGCAGAGCAGCGACCTCGACCTGCAACCGTGGCACTTGTATCCGCAGACGCCGAATTCTCGCGTAATCCGATTTTTGGCGCGAAGGTCAATGCCGCGAAGTACGGCTTTCAGATTGTCCACGAGGCTACCTACCCGCTGACGACTGAGGACTTCACGCCTGTCATCGACGCTGTCGCTGAAAGCGATTGCGATCTGTTGTTTCTCTGTTCCTACCTCGCTGATTCAATCGGCCTCGTGCAAACCATACATGCCCACCGATTCCGCCCGAAGATGGTGGGAGGCGGCATGATCGGTCCTCAGAACACTTCCGTAAAGACCACGCTCGGCCCGTTGCTAAATGGCTTCGTGAACTACGAATACTGGCAACCAGTCCCGAAGATGATGTTCGCCGGCGTTCAGCAACTTCTGAATACGTACCAAGCGCGAGCCGGAGAGGTCAGGGTCGATCTCCTCGGACATTACATGGCACCGCTCGCCTATGCCCAGATGCAGGTGCTCGCTCAGGCAGTCGAGGCGACCGGTGGTTTCGATGACGAAAGCCTTTCGGTGTATGCGCGAGAAGCGACCTTTCAGACGGTCATAGGTATAATCAAGTTTGGTGTACGAGGCGAATGGGCAGAGCCACGCGTCTTACAAGTTCAATTTCAGGGAATATCCGGCCACGATGCGGAACAATTCCGGAATGGGTCGAGGCAGATCGTGGTGTCACCACCAAACTTCACTTCTGGAGGGTTTAGTTTTCCTTATGCGGAAGCTGCATAGGAAAAACTAAACGACTATCCAACAACCATCCGAAAGACCAGAAAGAAGGAAGATGATCAATCAACCAGAATCTATAGAAGCCCCTATCAACTATGACGGCCTGATGCAGGCGAATCTTGCGCGGGTGTTCAGTGAGCGCGACGCTGGGCTGCGCATTGAGGCAATCCGCGAGCTTTATGCCGAAGATGCCGTACTGTACGAGCCGCATACTTCTGCCAAGGGCCATGCCGCGATCTCCGAAGCTGTGACCTCCCTGCTCACCAGCCTGCCGCCGGACTTCGTTTTTCGTGCGACCGGTCCGGCTATCGGTCATCATAGTATCGGGCGACTGCATTGGCACTCCGGCCCGCCCGATGGTCCTGCCGCTGTCACCGGCATGGATGTCGCTCATTTTGAGGGTGTCCTCATTCACTCCCTCTATGTCTTTCTCGATCCCTTTGTAAATCCTTAACGTGCTTTTCCGTTGCGTTGTTTGTCACTGACCATGTCGCCGTGTTTTTCGTGACAATCGGTATCGCGTTTAACGGGAACGGGTCTGTGCGTCCGCGACCGCCTGTTGTAGCGCACCGGGCGGAATTGTTCCCGCGATAGTCACCGCGCCGCGTTCGATTTGCACGCTTTCGGCGCGAATCGGAAGCGGCGCGGTGGAAAAGTCCGCGACCGGGTTCAGGCGCGAAGCGATATGATCCGCTACGATGCTCGGCAAGCCGGTTCCCACTGTGCCGATTCCCGTGTTCAGCGATGCCCTATCCGGTGTGAACAACACGCTCGCACCGTTTTCCGTGGGCGTGACTGTGCCGCGAAGCGACACCGGCACGGTGGAAAAGCCGAGTAGTGCCGGTGTCGCGGTCACGGTCACCCTGCCGTCCGCGCCGAGTGCGACCTGCAAATCTTTGATATGAAGGCGTCGCCGCGGAATATAGCGCTTCAGCGCGTCTTCCGTGATTCGGGCGGTGAAGCGCGTTTCGCCCACGCTGTCCAGCGCGTTCGTGCCGCGATTCACCGAAACGTCCTTTATATCCACGTTCAACTGTTCCACCGTTAAATCGGGGAGTAGCGCGACCTTTTCGCCGACGATATGTACGGCTCGCAAATGCCCGCGATACAGGGCGTCCGGTCGCCCTTCGACCCGCGCCGTGTACGATTTCGCTTGTCCGAGATAGCGCGGAAGCAGATCGGTAATGGCGTGTTCGACGCGGGTTTCCACGGGGCGGTGGCAACCGGCGACAATCAGTAGCGCGGGCAGGAGCCAAAGGGCGCGTCGCGTCACGAGTCCTCCTTCGGGTCAGGAAGCCGGAGCGCACCGGAAAGCGCGAATGTCAGCAGAAACGCCAACACGGTTAGCCCGGCGGAAAAAATATACGGCGCGGTCGCGCCGAGCGATGAAAACAATGCCCCGGCGAGCAACGGCCCAATCGTGCGAGCGAGCGCGTCAAAGCCCTGCGACGACGACTGAATCAAGCCCTGCTCCACGTTCGCCTTGCGGGAAATCAGCGCGGTCGCGGAGGGCCCGATTAATGAGCGACCGCTCCCAACCAGCACCGTGGCGACGAAAATCAGCCATCCCCACGAACGCGGTTGGAGCAAGACGATGTAGCCGACCGACAGAATAAACAATCCGGCGCGAATCAGGTTGCCCTCGCCGAACCGCTTGACAAGCGGGCCCACGAGTGCACCTTGCAAGATGATGCCGACCACGCCGACCGCGCCCAAAAGATAGCCCTGCCGCAGTTGCTGATTGTCGGCGTCGGCGATTCCCCGTGCCATTAAAAAGAAACCGAACGCCTGTTCAATCGCGGTGAAGCCGAGCGTCAGCACAAACGTAATCAAAAACAGCGGGGCGGCGGGGTCGCGCAAAACGCGATTCAGCGTCGCCGCGAACGAAGTTCGCGGCTGGCTTGTGAGTGCCAACATTTTCTCTTTGGTGAGCGATTCTGGCAGGATAAACCATGACACCGCGAAGTTGGCGAGAGCCATTCCCGCCGCGACATATGCCGGAAGCGCGATGTTAATGTGTCCCAAGAAACCACCCAAAACGGGCCCGAACGCGAAACCCAAACCGAAACACGCGCCCAAAAGCCCCATGCCTTTGGCGCGATTTTGCGGCGTGGTGATGTCGGCGACATAGGCGAACGCCACGCCGATAGAAGCCGACGATGTGACTCCGGCAAGAAGCCGTGCCGCGAACAACATTCCTAAGTTGCCGTTCGACAAACCGAACAGAATATACGACGCGCCGATACCGATGAGCGAAAACAAAATCACCGGGCGTCGTCCAGCGCGGTCGCTGTACGCTCCCCAGAACGGCGCGAATAGAAACTGCGTCAGCGAGTACGATGCGGCAAGCAGTCCCCCTAAAAGCGCACCGTCACCGTTCATTTCCGCGATCTCGCTTCCGCCCGCCGGGCGCGGGAAGGACGCAAGAAGCGCGGCAAGCCACGCCGGAAGCGGCAACGTCGCGGTGATGTAGGCGGGCAGGTTCGGCAAAACGATGCCAAATCCGAGCAAATCAATAAACACGGTGATAGCGAGCAGGATGAGCGGGCGGGTTATCACCGATTCTTCGCGCTTTTCCAAACCGTCGGGTGATCTCATAGGTACGTCTTTCATGGGGGAGAGGGAGCGCATCACCGTAATCCGTCCCCGGTCGTGCCTACTATTCTACGTCGGGCGACAACAAACGTCCACCGGGCATGGCGGCGAGATGACGCCGATAAAGAGATAATCGGAAACGCAAAAAGATTATACGTACAAACACTTGATACGCATCGCGTCGGGGCAGCGGATTCTGGGAGAAATGTTGCCCGGTCGGGCGTCTCTCGCCACCGAATACGCGGTGGATTTGACCACCGTGCAACGCGCCGTTTTTCCGCTACTCAAAGATGGAACGCTATGTGCCGACGCCCGGCGCGGCACGTTTGTCGCCCGCGCCCAATCCCAAACGCCCGCCCCGCATACCGACGTCGCCCTGCGTACCGTCGGCATCGTCGCCGCATCGCCGTATGGTAGCGGTGCTACTCAAGGGAACGACGACTGGACGCGAACCGTGTTGTCGGCGGTGGAACGTGTGTTTGCACAGCGGCAAATCGAAGTGCATTTCGTCAACCGTCTGCGCGAAAGCGGCGACCCCACACCCGCGCCCGATGATAGGCATCATCTACAACGTATCGTGGGTGGGCGGTTGTGGCAATCCGCTGGCGTTCTCGAAGGATGCCGAGGCACTTTTCGCGCATCCCGACTTACAAATGCGGGCGAACTACACCGACGAACCCGCCGATTACCTGCACCGAAACTCGTCGTATGGCTACCGGGCAGACGACAAATAAAGGTGACGAACGCTCGATTTATGGGGTGACGTGCCGGAGGGTGCCGACGATTCGCGTTTGTTTATCGAAATCAAGTGGGCGACGCGCACTCTATGAAACCGAAACCGTCACCTCTGGGAGCAACGCCCAAACGTCCGTGGTTCGCAAAACGCCCGAAGTGAGCGAGAGCGCGTTCGCCGCGCCGCAAGCCGTGCCGAGCGTTGCCGCGTCGGGGACACTCTCGCCGCGTTCCACCAGCGCATACAGCAGCCCCGCCGTGAGCGAGTCGCCGGAACCGATGGGATTGACGGCAGCGACGGCGGGCGGCGTGAACCGGTAGCGTTTCGCGCTTTCGCGCCCGCCGAGAAGCGACCCCGCCTTGCCCATCGAAACCAACGCCCATTCCGCCCCCGCCTCTAAAAGCGCGTTCACGGCGGTTCGGGCGTCGGCATCGGCGTTCCCGGTGAGCGTCAAGCCGAGCGTCGCGGCGGCCTCATCGCGGTTCGGCTTGACTAAAAACGGGCGTTCCCGAAGCGCGGCGCGGAGCGGTTCGCCCTGCGCGTCCACCACCACGCGAACGCCGCGTTCGCGCCCCAACTTAACGAACCGGGCGTAGAAATCGGTCGGTGCGCCTGATGTCAGCGACCCCGAACACGCCACGGCGCGGGCGTGAAGCATCTGCGCGTCGGCGGCACGGTAGATCTGCGTCACGATGTCCTCGGACAGCGGCTTTGATTCTTCTACCAATTCGGTGGTCGGCGTACCGTCGCCGAAAAGAAGTGTGGTGCAGGTGCGCGTCGGCGCGTCGTCGCCCGCGTCAAACGTTTCCACGGACAAACCTTCGCCCGCCAGCGTCCGCGTGACGAACCTCCCGGAATCGCCGCCGACCGCGTGAAACAGGCGCGGGTTCGCGCCGAGCGTGGTCAAAACGCGAGCGACATTTACCGCCTTGCCGGACGCGGTGACGATGGTTTGCGCGGCGCGGTTGACCGAGCCAACAACAAAACGGTCAAAACGCATCGTGCGCTGAACGGTAGGGGTCAAGCCAATGCACAGTATCATGCGGGTACGGTTCGGCGCGTTGGTTCGCGTTTCCTGCCCGCTAAATAAAAGGGAAGGAACTACCCATGAACGCGGCGAAACGTTAGCACAAATACGTTCGCGCCGCGTAAGCAAAAAAGCGGCGAGCAGAAAGCAGAAAACTATGGCAGAAACAGCAGAACCGTCGCCGGTTCGCGTCGGGATTATCGGGTGTGGCGGCATCACGCGCCACCATTTGGGGCAACTCAAAGCACTGCCCGGCGTGAGCGTCACCGCCTTGTGCGACATCGTGCCGGAGCAGATAGAAAAGTGCCGCAAGCAGTTCCCTGATTACCTCGCGGATGCCGTGACCTGCACCGAAGCGGAACTGCTTGCCCGCGAGGACGTGGACGCGGTGCAAATCAACACGCCGCACACGCTCCATTTCGCGCAAGCGAACGCCGCACTGGACGCGAACAAGCACGTCTTGTGCGAAAAGCCGTTCGTGTGCCGCGTCGAGGACGCCCACGCGCTTCTCTCCCGCTTGAAATCGTACCTGAAGGTGTTCGCGCTGGCGTATCAGCGACACGCGCAGGGGCAGTTCGTCTACATCCGGGACACCATCGCGTCCGGCAGGTTCGGCGCGGTAACGTTCGTGTCGGCACTTCAGGCGCAAGCATGGAAGAAGGGAACCGCCGGGACATGGCGGCACGATCCCGCGCTTTCGGGCGGTGGGCAACTCAACGATTCGGGTTCGCATTTGCTGGACATAATCCTGTGGACGACCGGACTAACCGTGGCAACGGTAGCCGCGTTCATTGACAACCGCGAAACGGCGGTGGATCAGAACAGCGCGGTGGCGTTCACGGCAACGAGCGGTGCACAAGGCACGATCACCGTGGTCGGCGATACCGTAGTCGGGTGGCACGAGGACATCACGATTTGGTGCGAGCGTGGCGCGTTCTTCGTGCGGAACGGAAAGCTCGAAGTCGTGGACGAAAACGGGGTGCGTACCACGGTGGACGGCGCGAACCTGCCGCCAACGCGCACGATTGACGACGACTGGGTACGCACGATTCGCGGACAACAAAACGCGCCCGCCGCGCCGCCGGTGTGTGGGCTACGCACGATAGAACTCACGGAAGCCGCGTGGCAGTCGGGGGCAAAGCACGGCGCGGTAGTGCGAATGAATTAGGCGGGCGGCGTAAGGGCGCGGGTAAATCAGGCAGAACAAAGGCGGCAAAAGTACGCGCCTGATTTACCCGGCTGCGAATCGGACA
>JACMIU010000296.1 GCA_014380985.1 Armatimonadota bacterium
GAGTCGGCGAAAAACGTGTGAACAATGCGCGACAGGGCGGACTGTGCGGCGTCATTTGCGTCTCGCGTGGCACGATAGACGAAGCGTGTGCCAACCGTTTCGTGCCGCAGGTGTTGCTTGTCCTCCAAGATTCGCAAGAATGTTCGCACCGCCGAGTTGCTCACGCGCTCCGGCAACAACTCTTCCTGTACGCCGGTCGCCGTAATTCCGGTGTTCCCGGCGCGGTACACGGCGTCCATAATCTGTTGTTCGCGGGGGCTAAGATAGGCTTCGGGTTCGGGCATAGTTCCTCCGTCTGCTAATTATTTAGCAGGTGTTAGGATTTTAACACAGGTGGTTTTGTTTGTCAAGTATTGGCGCAAAAAAAGCCGCCTTGCTATCGAAGTAGCAAAGCGGCGAGATAATCCCGTTCCGAGAAAGAAACTATTTGCGGCGTCGGGTGATGAGTCCGACCAACGTCAGGCTTCCACCGAGCATCAGCGAAACGGTTCCCGCTTCCGGCACGGCAACCGCGCCCGCGTTGATAAAGTATGTTGCGCTGGCGGTGCGACTTTCCCCTAAAATCGTTGTACCGGAGGCGGTAACGGTCAGTTCGTACAAACCGGGAGCGGAGAATCCGTAAAAATAATCTACATGACCGGCACTCGGTGTGGAAGTGATGGCGTTATTGGTGATGGTTCCGTTCGATAACGCCCGCCACAGAACATTCAGTGACGGCGTGGTTTCATACGCAGAAAACGTCCCCGGTCCCGAAAATCCCGTCAAGTTGAACGCGATATTGTCTTGAAACTCGGTCAAGTCAATTTCCTCGGACGTGATACCGATAATCGGGACATCAAGGGTGTTGCCGGTCGGTTTTATCAGGAAATAGGAATCGGTCGCGTTCACGCCGAGAAAGTCGAATGCCGAACCCGTTTGTCCTTCGGCGGTGCGCGTCGTCAGTCCGCCGTCACCGATCACAAACAGGGTTTCGGACGGATCCGACTCTGCGTCGGTGTCGTCGTTATGTACAGCGAGTTCGAGTTGATCTTCGTCACTGGCGACATCGATGTCTGCATGACCGCCGGTGACGAACGTTGTGAACTGAGCGTGAGCCGTCTGCGGTAGCGCAACAAGTGTGCACAATCCGAGGGTTGCCGCAAGCATCGAGAAGCGCAATTTATTTGCAAAAATAACCATAAAACCATTCCTCCGTTTGATGTATGTTGCGCCGCGCCGTTTTACGGCGCGGGGCGGAATGCAAAGCCGTTAACGATTCTCTACTTCGGCGGCTTCGCAAAATTGAAGTTGGTGTCTGCCCACGACTTGATTTTCAACGCCGGGATGGCTTTCACATGACCGTCGCAGTACAGGTAGTTGGCGACGCCTTGTAGGCGGTTGAAATCTTTTGCCCGGCTGCGCCCGTTCAGGTCGGCAGGCAAGTAAGGCGTCGCTCCGACGCGGTGGCGGTCTACCTCTATCTCGCCGACAATCGCCGTCCAATTGTTGGTGACCGGGGTTTTGTCGAACCATGTATCGCTGTGCGTGTGGTCATTATATGAGTTGCGGGCAAGCGAATCGCTGGCTTCAAACAGTAAAAAGGTTTGTGCGGGAGCCGGGACACTATCGTAGTCAAGGTAAACGTCAGGGCTTTCGATCACGCTACCCGCACCGTTGATTCGAGGCGTCGAAACGTAGGAGTTGAAAATATAACTCGTGCCGACTTTTGACGCTTTGATTTCTTCGGCGCGTTGATCGTTGGGGCAGACCCGGATTTGAAATGCATTGGCGATGTAAGGAACCAGCGCACTTACCCAAACCGCATCGCTCCCCCCATAAAGATGCGAGTTTTGCGGCATGATGCCGTCGTAGTCGTCGGCATACATACGGATTCCGAGACCCAGTTGACGTATATTACTGGCACAGGTCGTTTGTCGCGCCCGTGCCCGTGCCGAAGCGAACACCGGGAAGATTATCGCAGCGAGAATAGCGATAATAGCAATCACGACGAGTAATTCAATCAGTGTGAAAGCGGCACGGCGCGTCCATCGGTTATTTCCCATGATTTTGTCCCCTACCCCTTGCAACCGTGAATCTGTTGCAATGTGCTTACGATAAGACTATACCGCTTTTGCAAATGATTTGTCAATACTATTTTTTGCGACGTAACACGGTAGGGATATACGCTCTACATCTGAAAGGGGGCTTAAAGCGGATCGCCGGTAAGCAAGCGGTAGGCTTGGCGGTATTTTTCCGTTGTTTTTGCTACCACATCGGCGGGAAGATCGGGGGCGGGAGCTTCCTTGTTCCAGCCGGGAACCGATAGCAGATAGTCGCGCACGAACTGTTTATCCAGCGACGCTTGGGCGCGTCCCGGCTCGTAGGTGGCGGCGTCCCAGAAGCGTGACGAATCGGGGGTGAGGGCTTCGTCAATCAGAAGCAGCTCGCCGGTTTCGGTGACGCCGAACTCGAACTTGGTATCGGCTAAAAGGATCCCGCGTTCGCGGGCATATTCGCTCGCCGCTTCGTACAGCGCAAGCGACGCTTCACGTACCGGGTCGGCAAACTTCCCGATGTAACCCGCGATTTCGTTCTGCGGCATCGGTTCGTCGTGTCCGGCAGTCGCCTTGGTGGATGGTGTGAAAATGGGCTTCGGCAGTTTATCGGACTCGCGCAGATTTGCCGGAACGCTTACGCCCCACAAATCAACAACGCCATTCGTAGCGGGCACGGCTTGGTAGGCGACCCACGCGGAGCCGGACAGGTAGCCACGTACCACGGCTTCAATTGAAAGCGGCTTCGTGCGGCGACAAAGCATACAACGGCGCGAAAGCGTTTCGCGCAAGGTCGGCGTGAGCGAAACGCCAACGGCTTCAAGGGCGGCGAATACGGTTTCATCGTCCGCCGCGAGAAAATGGTTCGGCACAATATCAGCGAGTTGCTCAAACCAAAGGCGCGATATTTGCGTTAGCACTGCGCCTTTGCCGGGAATCCCTTGCGCCAGCACCACGTCAAACGCGGAAACGCGGTCGGAAGAGACCAGCAAAATCTGATCGCTTCCCACCGCGTACACATCGCGCACTTTGCCGGTTGCCACTCGCGGCAGTCCCGGTATCTCGGTTCGCATCACCGGCTCTAAAGCGCGGCTTGACTGTAGTTGTTCTCGCTCGTCCAAACGTTGATTACCTTGCCTTCGATTTCATCCGGCGAAATCGAACCGATTTCGGAGTCGCGGGAATCGGTCGAGTTGAAATAGTTGTCGCCCATCACCATGATACCGTTCGGCGGCACGGTTTTACGCCCGGTGGTATACGGGAAGAACCAGCGGTTTAGCGAAACGCGACCTTTCGGAGTGCGGATTTCGTTTTCCCACTGCGCCGTGCCTTGCGCATTCTGGATGAATACCACGCGCTTAACCCACTGCTCGCCTTTGTATTTGCCGTGTTTGAGTTTGACGACGATAATATCGCCGACCTTGACCGGCGAGAAAGTTTTGTGCGAACGAAGCAGTAACAGTCTATCGCCGGTCTCATACGTCGGCGACATCGAACGACCGTCTACTTGACCAACCTTCAGGTTGAACGCGCCAACAACGGCGATTAAAAGTAGCGGCAGAAGAATCATGCGCTCGATGCGTTGCCACCGCTTCGTTTTGTCGGCACGGGTTTCTTCGGGGCGATAAGACTGTAACGCGGCGGGCGTTCCCGGTAACACGCTTAAGTTCTGGTTAGAGTTCTTTCGGGGGCCATCAGGGGCGGCGATCATTGGTTTCGTTGTGTCCTTTGTTTATTATACGGTTGAGAAATCTGATAAGTTCATCCCCCGCGCCCATCTATTTCAAACGCCGTCCGCAAAAAAATTAAAAACCAATTTCGCGCAGGATTGCGCCCCGTTCCCCGTCTACCTCTACGATGCCCGATGTCACGGTTTTTACGGCGCGATCCGGGTCTTTTAAGCCGTGTCCGGTCAGCGTCGCCGTCACGGTGTACTCGCGGTCGGCGAACGGCGCGAAGTAATCGGCTTCGGCTAACTTACGGATTCCGGCGAGCGGAGCGGCACACGCGGGTTCGGCGAAAACGCCTTCGGTTCGCGCCACCAGCGCGTAAGCGTCCAATATCTGCGCGTCGGTCACGGAATGAATTAAGCCCTGCGAATCGTCGCGGGCGGCGATTGCCTGCGTCCACGACGCCGGTTTGCCAATACGAATCGCGGTCGCTATCGTGTCGGGCTTTTCAATGGGGTAACCGAGAACCAGCGGCGCGGAACCGGCGGCTTGAAAGCCGAGCATTCGCGGTCGCCGGGTTGCCTTGCCCGCGTCGGCGAACTCGCGGTATCCTCGCCAATACGCGGTGATATTTCCCGCGTTCCCGACCGGCAGGGCGTGGAAATCGGGCGCGTCACCGAGGGCATCCACAATCTCGAAGGCGGCGGTTTTCTGCCCCTCGATTCGCACCGGGTTGACCGAGTTGACCAGCTCAATCGGGTACTCCGCGCAGATTTCGCGCACCAGTGTTAGCGCGTCGTCGAAGTTGCCGCCGATCGCCAGCACTTTCGCGCCGTGAATCAACGCTTGCGACAGTTTGCCAAGCGCGACCTCGCCACGCGGCAAGATCACGACGGTTTTCATTTCGGCGCGGGACGCATACGCGGCGGCGGCGGCGGATGTGTTGCCGGTCGAGGCGCACATCACCACCTGCATCCCCTTGCGCTTAGCGAGCGAAACGGCGGCGGTCATGCCCCGGTCTTTGAACGAGCCGGTCGGGTTCATTCCCTCGAACTTGATAAACAGGCGAAAGTTTTTTGGCAAGCCGAGGAGGGGCGCGAGGCGAGGCGCGGCGATTAGCGGCGTATTGCCTTCGCAAAGCGAGACAATCGGCGCGGCAGGGTCGGCAAAGTCGGGCAGGTACTGCCGGTAGGTTTCTATAATTCCGGTACGCATAATTTTTGGTGCTTACGTTAAGCGGGCGCAAGTCCTAAGTCGTTTAGCGACGCGGCGGACAGGGCGCGGTCAAGCAAGGCTTCGAGTTCGGTAGCATCACGTATGGCTTCGATGCGCTGGCGGGCGTCGGCGGGAACCGCGCCGAAACGCTTTTCCACGATTCGCAGAACAGAGTTTTTTATCCCTTCCGCTCTGCCTTGGCGATACCTTCATCGTAACCCATGCGCTGATATTCCGTCATCATCACTGCCACGGCACTTGTCTCCCTTGCGGCGATTTGCTTTTTGTATTCTACCGTTTCCGTCGCGGTTAGCGGCAGGGATTGTTCGATGAATTTGACGAGAAGCGGTCGGCGTACTGCGTCAACATCTGTCAGCACAGAACTATCGAGAAGTTCCAACCGCCGTCTGATATTCGTGCTGAGTGATCTTTTCACGCTCCCGTAACCTTCCGCGCCAGCCGCACTTGTAGCGCAACGTCTTCGCACGAAACGTTTTTTTGATCCGTCACGAACGCGGAAACATCGTTTAGTTTTCGGGGACGTGCGCCGGGACCGTACCAACCGCAACACCGAGCGTTGTCGTAGCGAAAGCCATGCGCCGCCAAAACGCCCACTTTTGCCCACTGCTTCACATCACTTTGTTTCGGGGGCTTGAAATGGATGCCCGCGTTCCACATCGTTTTTCCACACTGTGGACAAAGCGGCAGTGGCATATGACGCGCCATAATCTTTCGCGTACCTTCCCCACCGACAAAGGGTACGTTTTCCACGCTCTCCACCCACGAGCGGTCGTAGCTCACGAATGTTTTGCGGCAATCGAAACAAGGCGCCTTGATTTTTCCGGCAAAGGGGATCCAGCACATATCTTTCTCCTACAGAGCGACGGCAACAGAATTGTCATGCAACGAATAGCGGACACATTACCAGATTAAAATATCACGCGCCTAACGAATGAACAAACGCCGCGCTCTTGCGTCTATGGGGATATAAACCTTTGGAAGAATACGAATCGGAACCTACTCAATGCTGGCGACTTGGAGTTTTGCGGTGACAACGACCGACGCATCTTTGGTATCGCGCTGTCAGAACGCGGATTTGACCGCGTTTAATACGCTGGTATCGCGCTACAAGGACAAGATTTACCGCTATGTGTACCGAATGACCGGAAGCGCGGACGACGCGGAAGACCTGACGCAGGAAGTTTTCGTGCGGATGTACACGTCCATCAACGGTTTTCGGCGCGACGCCAGTATTTCGACATGGCTGTACCGAATCGCGGGGAATCTCTGCACGGACTCGTTCCGCAAAAACAAAAACGCCCGTTTTGATACGTCGCTCGACGCGCCACTCGAAAGCGCGGACGGCGACAACGCGGCAGGTCGGGAAATCGCCGACGAATCAAACGCACCGGATACGCTTTTCGGGCGCAAGGAACTGAGCGAGCAAATCGAAACGGCTTTGGCGAAACTGCCACCGAAACTGCGTTCGGCGGTGATTCTGCACGATGTCGAGGGGCTTGCCTACGACGAGATAGCACAAACGGAAGGCGTTCCGCTGGGGACTATCAAGTCGCGCATTTTTAACGCCCGCGCCGCTCTGCGCGAATCGCTGAAGAACTATTTGAGTGCGTGACGCGGTAAGATTATGATTTTACCCAGCCAGAAAAAACAACCATGAACGAACAATCGTGCCAAAAAATACAACCGCTTCTCGCGCCTTTTGTGGACAGCGAAACGTCGCCGCAGGAGCGGGAGCAGGTAGAGAGGCATTTGCAAGGATGCGCCGTTTGCCAGTCTATCGTGGACGATTTCGCGGCGACGGCTCGGCTCGTTTCTACCTTGCCAACCCCGACGCTTTCCGCCGGGTTCGAGGCGGCACTCGCCCGCCGTATCGCCGATTCGTCGCTGGCGCCGAAGCCGGTTTCGCTGTGGAACAAACTGCTTGCGTGGTGGGAAGACACCGCGCCAAACGGCGTCCGTGTCGCCCCAACGTTCGCCGTTGCCGCTGTTATGCTTCTGCTTATCGGGCTTCCGACCACATGGCTGCTTACCGGTCGCAA
Organism: Armatimonadota bacterium; assembly: GCA_014380985.1. Classification (GTDB taxonomy): domain Bacteria; phylum Armatimonadota; class Armatimonadia; order Armatimonadales; family Armatimonadaceae; genus JACMIU01. The sequence goes on from JACMIU010000296.1 coordinate 6,979, forward strand.
TGTTCCTCTTGGCATAACGAAGCAGGTGGTTGCGACGCCGACGACGGATGCCGCCAGCCTTGTCGCGTCCGACCCGGCGATTGCCGAACTGTGGGATGAACACCGCTCGTTCGCCGCCGCGCAACCTTTGGGCGACCCGGCGCAATCGCTTGGTGAGGAGAACTAACCAATGCGAACCGTTTGGATTTTGCCTGCATTTTTCCTTGCCGCGCCGTGCTTCGCGCAAACGGGGGCGAGCGACGCGCAAGCGGCAGATCTTTTGCGCCGCATGATGCAAGCCGAAACCCGCACCGCATATGCGGCCCGCGAGGAAACGTTTCGTGCCGACGCGCCGGGGGCAAGCCATCTGGTGAAATCCGACCCGAAACGCGGAGTGCGACGCGAAGGTACGAACGGTAAAGGGCGCGTTTCC
>JACMIU010000297.1 GCA_014380985.1 Armatimonadota bacterium
AGGTGCGCAAGCTGACCGGCAGGCGGCGACGGCGCGGCGCGTGTCGCGGCAGGGGGCGTTCGACCTGAACCTGCTTTCCGGCTCCGACTTTCAGCGGTACAACTCGACATCCCAACGCGGCAAGAACGTAACGCTGACCACCACCGACGCGGGCGCGGAACTGCTTCTGCGGAACGGGGTACGTTTATACGCCGGGGCGCGGCTCAATACCGGCGCGGTGAAAGCCCCCGATAGTTCGACCGGAACCGGCGGCGAGTATGTGGTCGGCGTTCGTGTACCGCTGTTTCGCGGATTTGGCGCGAACCCACGTGCCGCGAGCGAGCAACAGGCGATTTTGGGCGAACCTCTGGCGACCGAGCAGTTCCGCCGAACACGCCTTGATGTTTTAGAAGATGCCGGTTCCGCCTACTGGAACTGGGTGGCGGCGGGGCAACGCCTCCAAGTCGCCCGCAACCTGCTTCGCGTCGCCGAGGTTCGCGCCGAAGCACTCTCGAAGCGGGCGGAACTCGGCGATATTCCCCGCGTGGACGCCATCGAAGCCGGGCAGGAAGTCGCACGGCGTCAAGGCTTGCTGATACAAGCGGAGCGCGGTTTGCAGCAAGCCGGGTTCCGGCTCGCCGGGTTCCGGTGGGAAGGAAGCGGATCGCCCGCCCCCGTGCCGACCGAAGCCGAAGTGCCGCCCGTCTCCACCCTGCCGGAGCCGGAACCGATCAGCGCGGCGATGGTGGAAACCGCTCGAAACGCCGCCCTCGCCACGCGCCCCGAAGTTCCCGCGAACGCCTTGCAAACGCGAATCGCCCGCGTTGACCGCGACTTGGCGCAAAACGATACCAAACCGCAGGTAGATTTTCTGTTTCAGCCGGGCGCGGACACCGGCAATAAGTCCATCGGCGACACGCTAAAAGTTGGTTTCCAGTTTTCCCTGCCTTTGGAGCGGCGCGACGCGACCGGGCGACGCGACGAAGCCGATTTGCGTTTGGAGCGACTATCGCAGGACGCCGCGCTACTGCGCCGCCAAATCGTGCTGGAGGTGGACGACGCCGTTTCCGCCGTGAACCGCGCCGCCGAGCGAGACAATGCCACGGTGCGCGAGCGCGATCTCGCCCAACAGGTCGAGAACCGCGAGCGCGACCGCTTACGCCTCGGCGAAGGCACGGTGTTTCTGCTCAATCAGCGCGAACGCACCACGGCGGAAGCGGCGCAAAAGGTGATTGATTCTCGCGCCGAGTATTTTCAGGCGGTATTATCGCTACAAGTAGCGACCGGGGAATTGTGACAGAAACATGGAAAGTACGCAAACATTGCCGCGCACGGCTACGCATTTACCGCACACCGCTTCCGCGCACGACGCGCATCCCCACCCCACCCCAACCCAGCGGTTGTGGCAATTCTTAAGCGCGGAAAAGTCCGACCTGTGGACGCTGACAACGTACACCGTGGTTGCCGGATTGCTCGCCCTCGTTGTGCCGCTCACAGCGCAGGTGCTGGTCAACACGATTGCCGCGAACGTTCTGATTCAGCCACTGGTGGTGCTGTCGGTGCTGGTGCTGGTCGGCATGATTTTATCCGGCGTTCTGCAACTGATGCGGCTCACGGTCGCGGAGATTTTGCAACAGCGCGTGTTTGCCCGCACGGCTCTCGAAATGGCGACACGGTTGCCGCGCCTTCAGTCGGCATCCCTGCGCGGCGAGTACGCCCCCGAACTCGCCAACCGCTTTTTCGACACGCTCACGGTGCAAAAAGCGTTGAGCAAACTCCTGATTGATGGGATGGCGGCGGTGCTACAAGCCGTGGTCGGGCTTGTACTGCTTGGCTTTTACAGCCCCTATCTGCTGGGACTTGATATTGCGATTTTGCTTTTTTTGGCGTTCGTTATCGGGGTTCTCGGCATGGGCGGCGTGGCATCGTCGCTCAAGGAGTCGAAGGAGAAGTATCATGTCGCCGATTGGCTCGAAGATATGGCACGTTGTCACACGGAAATGAAGTTGCACGGCGCACCCGGCTACCTAACCGAACGCGCCGACAACGCGGTGATGCGCTACCTTCTGGCGAGGCGGGCGCACTTTCGCGTGATCTGGCGGCAGTCGGTCGGCAACTACGTCTTCCAAGCCGTCGCATCGGCGGCGGTGCTTGCCATTGGCGGTTGGCTCGTGATTAACCGCGAACTGACACTGGGGCAGTTGGTCGCGTCGCAGATCGTGGTCGTGTCGCTTTTAGCGGCGATTGACAAGATGCTCCGGCAAGCCGAGCAGGTGTTTGACTTGATTACCGGCTTGGAGAAAGTCGGCCATGTCCTCGATATGCCGACCGAGCGCACGGGCGGCGTTCGCGTGCCGGACGAACCGGCAACGCTTTCCGTGCGCGAGGTGCGTTTTTCCTACGCGCCGGGCGTCCTGCCCGACACACTTACCGGCTTGAATCTGCAACTCGCGGCGGGCGAACGCGCCAGCCTTGTCGGAGCGAGCGGCACGGGAAAATCCACGCTTTCCGCGCTTATCGCCGGACTGGAAACCCCGAACTACGGCGAAATCACCGTGAACGGGATAGATGTACGCGACGCCGACTTAGCCGATTTGCGCCGCGTATTGTCGCTCATTAATACCGACGACGCGATTTTCGACGGCACGATTGAGGAAAACGTTACCGTGGGGCGTGAGGGTATCAGCCATTCGGACGTGCGCGAGGCACTCGAAATCGTGCAACTCGCCCCGGAAATTGCGACGTTCCCGCAGGGCGTTTCGACAATGCTGGTGTCGGGCGGACAACCGTTATCGCGGGGGCAACGGCAACGCCTGATGCTCGCCCGCACCCTTGCCGGTCGCCCGCGCCTGCTGATTTTGGACGAAGCCTTTAACGGCATGGACGAGGCGATGATAGATCGCGTTTTGGATGGCTTGTACGCGTCGGAGCGCACATGGACAATCTTAGCCATCACGCACACCGCGCAAGTCGTACTTCGTTCGCAAACGATTCACGTTTTAGATAACGGCACGATCACCGAATCGGGAACACTTTTGCAAATGCGGGCGCGGAACGGGCGGTTCGCACAACTATTCCCATCGCTGATGCGGCAACTCGGCACGAAAGGAGCGGCAAAATGACCGAAACGACACCGGCATACCTACCGAAATCGCTTCGCGCCGTGGCGTCCCGGCGTAGCGGGGGGCGCGTTGCCACTGTGTTTATCGCTCTTGTCGTGCTGACGGCTGCGGTTTTGACGTTCGTGCCGTGGCAACAAACGATTATCGCGCCCGGTCAAGTCAGTATCTACAACACGATGGATCGCCCGCAAAATATCGAGGCGCAGATTCCCGGTCGTTTAGTCGCGTGGTTCGTGCAGGAGGGCGAGACGGTGAAGGCGGGCGACACCATAGCCAAACTTCAGGACATTGACTCGAAGTTTTTAGACCCGAACCAAGCAAAACGCCTCACCGAACAAACCGCCGCGCTACGCGAACAAAAAGCAAGAGTGGTGGCACGTATCTCCCGGCTCGACGCGCAATTATCGAACTTGGAGCAATCGCAGGATTTAGCCATTCGCACGTCGCGGCAACGGTTGGGACAGGCAAAATCGCGGCGCGAAAACGCGGCGCAGTCGCTGGTGCAAGCGCAAAAAGCGTACCGAATCGCCGACGAAGTGGCGCAAGCGTCGGCAAGCGAGCGCGTTTTGCAACTGTCGGATGCGATTCGGCAGGCGGAGCAGTCTGTCATCATGGCGCGGCAGGATTTGGAAACGGCGCGGATTCAGCGCGAGCGGGTGGCGGAGTTATACCGTTTAGACTTGCGAAGCAAGCGTGACGACGAACTCGCGCAGAACGATTTAGTCGGCAAAGGGGTGCGCGTTAAGCAAGCCGAGGACGCGCTTAAAATCGCACAGCGGGCGAAAAACTTGGGCAACCTTTCCCAAACGCAGGTCGGCATCGAGCGCGAACGGGCAAGCGCGGCGGTGGTTTCCGCCGAGGCGGCGTTATCGGTCGCCGACCGCGATATTTCCACAAGCGTTTTGGATTTGAGCAAGGTCGGAACCGACACGGCGGCGACGCTCGCGTCACTTGAAGCAAGCCGCGAATCGGCACGCGAATCGCTGGCAAAGTTCGACGAGGGACTCGCTAAAATCGCCGTGGAGCGGCGCAACCTGTCGGGGCGCATCGCGCAACAAATAGTGAAGTCTCCGCGTGACGGGCGCGTGGTGCGGGCGGAGAAAGTCGGGGCGGGTGAAACGGTGAAGGCGGGCGACACGCTGGCAACGATTCTGCCCGATACGACCGATCAAGCCGTGGAACTGTTTGTGACCGACAACGACGCGCCCCTTCTCGCCACGGGGCGGCGGGTGCGCCTTCAGTTCGCCGGATGGCCCGCCGTGCAATTTACCGGGTTTCCGTCGGTTGCGGTCGGCACGTTCGGCGGGCGGGTGCGCGTTATTGACGCCGTGGACGACGGTACGGCAAGGTATCGCGTGATTGTGGAGCCGGATTACGCGGGAATCCAAGCGGGAAAAGAGGAGCGGTGGCCCACGCCGAATCTGCTTCGCCCCGGCGGCGAGGCGACCGGTTGGATTCTGCTCGACACGGTTCCGCTCGGATGGGAACTGTGGCGGCAATTCAATGCCTTCCCGCCGACGGTGAAGCGTCCCCCCGTTGGTGAAAGCGGCGAAAAGGATGGCGATAAACCAAAGGATGGGAAAAAAGAGCCGGGGTATATCAAACTAAAAACCAAGTAATTACACGGGTTTCAGAGGGATAGCGAAATATAATACAAAAAAATATCGGGGCATTTCCGTAAACATAGACTAAAGTATGGTATAGTATATCCAACCGGTTAGATAGATAAGACGACGCCCAATCGCTCAAAACAGTGCCGGAACACAGGATGTTCATTATGAATTTAAAACGTATCGCCTTAGCCGCTCTCATCGGTGCAATGGTTTCGGGAATCGCCTACGCGCAAACCACGACCACGCACTACACCCCGAACCCGTCCGACATGGGCGATTTTGATCACCACAAACTGTGCACGTGGAAACTGACCGACATTGACCTTTCGACCCGCGAAATCGTCAGCGCGTCGCTGTCGTTCGACAACATCCGCAACTGGAATGCCGAACCGAATGTGCTTCATATGTACCTGTTCGACAACGCGAAGTACAACGGCGTGAAGGGGTTCTTCGATGACAACCCGAACAACGAGAACGTCACCGACCTGACCGACGATTTTATCAACCCGCGCTACCACAACGGCAAAGACGCGACCGGTGCAAACGCCCCGTGGCTCATCAATCCGGGAACCGCGTCCACGTTCCTTGTGGATAAGTCGTTCGGCACATCCGCCACCGATTACAAGTATGACTTTATCGCCAACGGCAAAGCCAACGTGCTGACCCAGTACCTGCTCAACGGCAACAACCTCGCCTTTGGCTTCGACCCCGACTGCCACTACTTCAACGACGGCGTCAAGTTCTCCATTACGACCCGTCCGGCAAGCAGCCCCGGCGGACAATATGGCAACCAGATTCCCGAAGCCGGAACCGTTTCGCTTCTCGCCATCGGCGCGGGGCTTATCGGAAGCATTCTCGTGCGACGACGCAAATAGGCGGGCGGGAAAACTCCCGATAAACAGAGCGTCGAATAACTGTAAACGGCTTCGCAACTTTCGTTGCGAAGCCGATTTTTTTACAAAAGCGAGCGGCTTTTCACCAGCAGGTAGCGCGAAATCAGTTCCACCGACAGTTCCTGTGGCTCGGCGTCCACGATTAAAACACCGCGTTTCTTCAGCAGGTTTAGGGCGCGGCGACGTTCCGCCAGCACTTCTTCGGCGACCGACTTTTCGTACACGTCGCCGGGCGTATCGGGTTCGCGCCGCGCCCGTTCGCCGATCAACGGGTCGGACACCACGACGCATACCACGACGTGCCGCTCGGCTAAATGCCCGATTTCGCGCAGAAGCACCGCCCCACTCTCCGGGTCGGCGATGTCGGTGAACACCACGGCGAGCGAGCGTTTGCGCCACCGTGCCGCCAAAAAGCGGAAAGCGGCGCGGTAGTCCGATTCTTCCGGCAGGGCGCGGGCGGCGTACAGCGTTTGCAAAATCCCGGTGTACGCGGATCGCCCCCGCGCCGGAGGGAGCCATGCCCTCGCGTCGGCGGCGAACG
>JACMIU010000298.1 GCA_014380985.1 Armatimonadota bacterium
AAAAGCCGGTCGGACGTGATTTCGCGCACGGCGAAATCGTCGAACCAGACCGTTCCCGTGTGGTTGCGAAACAGCGCGTAAACATTCACGGAGCGCACCGGCTTACCCGGAAAATTCGTCACCTGTCCGCGTTGCCAATCGTGCGTATCGGTCTCGAACGGCGCGGTTTGCCCGTAAAGCGAAGAGCCGTCGCTATAAACTACGTCTACGTAAACCGAGTAATCGTTATCGGAAACGCCGTCCACGTCCTGTGCCTTGCTCCATCCGCTGACTTGGATCGGCACGGGGCGCGACTGATTGAGCGTGTACGTCACGAACGCGCCGGACGTTTTGCCGCCTTCGAGGTTGTCGCACCGCAGGCTTCGCGTTCCTGAACGGTGTGTGGTATCAAGTTTGTAGCCGCTCCCATAGTCCGACCACGAAGCGGCGCGTTCGGGCGCGGTGGCATCGGTTTGCTCAAAGCCGCTGTTGGCAAGCGGCGCGGGCGGGGCGCACACCCCGGCATGACCGAGCATCGCGCACACGGCAATCGTTGTTAACAGTTTTTTCCACATATTTACTACCTTTTCACTACCTCACTGGGCATCGTTGGTAATTGACACACGCGAGCGCGATTGGGTACAATTTTATCCTTGTGCATTTTTTTACCTATGAACATCGTTGAGTTCGCCAAAACCCTGAATCTGAGCATCGGAACCGTGTCCCGCGCTCTGAACGACCGTGCCGAAGTGTCGCCCAAAACCCGGCGTCGGGTGCTGGAAAAAGCCGAGGAACTCGGTTTTATCCGCAACTCGAACGCCCGCCGCCTTGTCGCCGGTCGAAATCACATGATTCGTCTCGAATGCCCGCACCGCGCCCATATTCTTTCCGATCAATATCTGGTCGAGCTCGCTCGCGGCGTCGAGGAAGTCGCGGGCGAACACGGCTACGACCTGCTTTTGCATCTCGGCGCACACCGCTTCGATTCCGGCGACCTCCAGGACGTGGACGGACTCGTTATCGTCGCCGGGGAGGAACTGACCGCGAGCGATCTGCATTCCATCACCGGAGCCGGTCACACGCCCTCCGTGGTGATCACCGGGAACGCGCCCCCCGATTTTCCCGCCGCATCGTATGTTTGCCTCGACACGTATACCGGTGTGCGCGAAGCCCTGCTTCACCTCGCCGCGCTCGGACACCGCCGCATCGGCTACCTCGGAAGCGGCTTGCCCGGTTATCGTTTGCGCGACGCTTTTCCGCGTCTCATGGCGCAAGTGGGCTTGTCGTTCGATCCCGCCCTTGCCCGCGAAGCGGGGCTAACGCCGGACGACGGTAGACGCGCCGCCCTCGAACTGCTTGCGCTTCCCGCGCCCCCGACCGCGATCTTTGCCCGCACCGATGTTCTGGCGAGCGGGGCGGTTCAAGCGGTGTTACAAACCGGCAAAAGCGTTCCCGGCGATGTGTCGGTTGTCGGTCACGACAATATCGAAGCCGCCGCTCTGGTCAACCCGCCGCTGACCACGGTCGCCATCGCCTTAGCCGAAGTCGCTACCGTCGCCGTCGAATCGCTTCTGGCGATGATTACCACGGGAGCCGCCCCCACGGTGCGAACCATTGGAACGCATCTCATCGTGCGCGGATCGTGCGGCGTCGCGCCCGTTTAAGCCCATTCGATCTCCTCGAAACAGCGCGTCGCCGCCGATTCTTTCGCCTTGAGGCACTGAAGCGTGTTCCGTAAACCGTTTTCAAGGGGCGATACCGATTCGGCTTCGCCGCGAATCACCGCCACGAAGTTTTCGGCAAGCACCGCGTCGCCGCCCCCGTGATGGCTGTCGCCCTCGAAAGAGTGGGTTTCGACCCGGTTTTCGTGGTGCAGATAGACCTTGATCGCTTCGGGATACCAGTCGAGTTCGAGAGTGCCGTGGTAGCCGACAAAGGACGCGCCGCGCCGCGCCGCTTGTCCGCGGGTGTAGAAGTTCTGGCTATACACCGCGTGCATCCCCGAATCATACTCGATTAGCGCACTGCCGGAATCCTCGTTGCCGGTGTCTACCGCGAACGCGCACAAACTTTCCGACGACTCGTGCATCGAAAGCGGTTCGGAGCGCGACGGGTGATACGGGCTTTCAAAGCAGGTGCGCTTTTCGGAACAATCCTCGCAGCGCAGTCCGGCGGGATGGTTCCCGGTGAAGACGCGCTTCGCAGTCACGGCACTGATGCGGCGCGGGCGGTTCGCGCCCAAAAGATAGTTGATATAGTCGAAATCGTGCGTGGCTTTCTGCAAAAACAAACCGTGCGTTTCGTTCTCGTCGCGGTACCACGTTTGAAAATACACGTTGCCATACGGCACGTTGCACCATGCCCGCACCTGCTCGATGTCGCCGATTTTGCCCGAATCAATGATTTCTTTGGCGAGTTGCACCACCCGCGACATCCGAAGCGGGAACGATACCACGATGCGCGGCGACCGGGCGGCGGCGAACGCTTCGCGCAGGGCGAGTAAGTCCGCCATCGTGGTAGCGACCGGCTTTTCGAGATACAGGGCAATATCGCGGCTCAATACCTTGACCGCCATCGCCGCGTGAAGGGAACAGCGCGTTCCGATAACCACGCCGTCGAGCGGCTCCGTACCGAGCATTTCGTCGGCGGTGTCGTAGAAACGCGGCATTTGCGCGTCGGTGTGTGTTTCGCGCAGGCGGTCGCGCAGAGCGTCGCCGCGAGGGTCGGCGACGGCGACAAGGCGCACGTCGTCGCCCTGCTCGCACATCAGTTGCACCATGTGCCGGGCGCGTTCGCCGTAGCCGATAACGCCGAGGCGTGTTTGCGTAGAGATGTTTTTCATAAAGTTAGTCCTAACTCAATCCCTGTCCCGCGAAAATAGCGTCCATCGCCCGCGATGTATTGGCGATTCGCACGTCGGGATAATGCCGGTATGGCGGTATCATCTCAGCGGCGATAGGTCCCTGATAACCGATTTCAGCGATGGCGGTCATCACGGCGGGAAAATCAACGTCGCCTTCTAATAAATCAACAAACCCTTCCACCGTGCCAACGGCGCGGCGAAAATCCTTGAAGTGAACCCCCCTGACCCGGGAGCCTAAAATGCGAAGCCACTGCTCCGGGTAGCCATACGGCAAAATGTTGGCGACGTCCACATACGCCCCGATGAAGCGGCTGTCGAACTGGTCTATGAACCGCGCCATTTCGAGAGGACTGGTCAAAAACTTGTTCCACACGTTTTCGATAGCGAGCGTAACGCCGAGGCGTTCGGCGATTGGCAACACTTGCTTCAATCCCGCTGTCGAGCGTTCCCAAACCGCGTCGTAGGAAATCACTGCACCGCCCGGCTGGAAGAAGACATCCACCGCGCCGGGAATCGTCAGCAAGGTGCGGGCATCGAGCCACGCCGTGATTTGAATCATTTTCTCAAGGGCGACCACTGCCCGCTCGCGGTCGGCTTCGGAGTCGCTACCGAGAGCGTAGTTCCAGTACAATCCCGACGCCATACTCGCAACGGCAACGCCGACCTTTTCGGCATAGGCGAGAATCTCGCGGCAACGCGCTTCGGTAGTATCCAGTCCGAGCGCACCGGCTTCGCTTATACACAGTTCCACCGCCGCGAAACCGTGGCGGTGCGCGGCGTCAAGGCAATCTTCGGCGGCAAGCGTGCCGTCCAGACCCCCCGGTAACGACCAATAATTGAGTGATTTCAGTAACATAAAGGTGTGCCTCAAACCTTGTCTAAAGAGGGGATGACCCCGATGCTGTCTGTTGTTGCCACCGGCGGTGCAAAAGCGGAAATCCGTTCCGTCATCCGCGCCCCGGTGCGATTTTTCCACCGGCTATCGGAACGCCACCGCACTTGACGCCCGTGTAATCAAGAGAAAGTAAGCCGTTGTCGGCGTCCATCTCGTACATCAGTCCGCGATTCGGATTCACCGGCGCAGTGCGAAACACTGGTCGTGCCGGTGGGTGTCTTAAACACATCGTCGGGGTCGTTTGCGTTCAGCACCGCCCCAGACCGTCGGTGTGCGCCGCATCGAGTGCGGCACTTTGGCGGGCGCGGGAAACACCGTATTCGTAGCCGAAATCGTCCTAGAAGACGCCGGTGATGCCCATCGCTTTCCACTGGGTGATCTTGGTTTGAATCTGTGCGAGCGATAGATTCTGCGTGGTAACGCCGATGTCTATGTAGCCGAACACTTTCTTGCCCTAACCGACCAGATATTGCACGATGGTTTTCGTGGAGGCATTGTACGTGTTCGCGGGGTTTTCCAATCCGTTGCCGAAAATAGCGTAGTCATACTTGACGAACACCGGTTGCGCGATAGTGGTGCTACCGTTCACGAGCGACGGTATACCGTAATAGGCGATCCGATTCTTGGGGCGGATTCCTACCGTCTGCGCGGCAGGAACGGCGGATACGCCTCCCAGCACCAGCGCGGGCGCCAGACCGACTCCGATAGCGAGTGCCTTCGGGATGGCACAAAAAACATAACGAGAAATAAACATGACGAAAAATTTTCTTGAGTGATGTGGACGACACTGTCTCCGGTGAGTAACACGGTATACCCCGTGCCGGGCGATTCAGGGCGGCGACAAAGGAACGCCGCCCTGAAAAAAGAGGGTTTTATTGCAGACTGAACGTTGCCGCGAGTCCTTGCGAGCAACCGGTTCCCGCCGCGATGGGAACGCCGTCGCCGTTCGCGGTGTTCGCTATGTTGCAGTCGGTTTCTACGGTGTTCGAGACACCGGCGGACACTTGCGAACCTTTGAACCATTTGGCGTGACCGTCGGCGAGCAGGTAGTTCGCGCCTTCCGTATGGCGTCCCAGCGGCTTCACAAACAACGGATAATCAGCGGCAGGAGCATTTTTGAAGTAGCCGGTCGCCATTTTCAGGTTTACCGGCGAGGTAAAGGCTCCTGCTCCGTTGATAGCCAACGCATTGCCAGCACCGCTTACCCCCCAACCGGCAGGCGAAAAGCCGTTGTA
>JACMIU010000299.1 GCA_014380985.1 Armatimonadota bacterium
CGCAAGGTCGAAAACGACAGCGTTGCCGCCGCCGTTTTCGGTCCGACGCCCGGCAGGGTCTGGAGAAACGCCCGCGCCGCGTCCGCGTTCATCGCCGCGAGGCAATCGAGCGTCAACGGTTCGCCCACCGTTTCGGTCAGTTGCCGCAAAACCGCTTGCAGGCGCGGGGCTTTTTGTTCGGGCCACGTACACGCCGCGATGAGCGTTTGCACATTGCCCGTCGGGGCGTCGCGCACGGCTTCCCACGTGTCGTATTCGGCGCGAAGGGCGCGAAAAGCGCGGGCGGAATCGGCATTCTTGGTGCGGTGCGACAGCAGACTGGAAACCAGTTCCGACAGGGGATCGAGCGCGGCAAAGTAGCCGATGGGGCAATCGTATTCGGCGCAAAGCGTGTCGTGGGCGGCAAGCAGTTTTTCTGTGGCGGTCATGGTACGCTTTGTTTACCCGGTTGCCAGAAATGTCATGCGTGGTAGACTCGCGCCTAAGGGTAGCGACCCGAACCGTGCAGTATCTGCCGCTCGAAAACGCGGTCGGCGTCGTTGATGGCGAAGATACGGATGGTCGCTTCGCCGATAGCGGTGCGCGGCTCAAACGTTACGCCGTCTACGGGCGAGAAGGCGAAATGCGTGCCCCATGCGTCAGCACGCGGGTTGAAGAAGCCGACAAACGCGCCGGTAGTCGGGTCAAGTGTAGCAACATCACTGCCCTTGTTCCGGTTGCAGGCAAAACAGGCATAAGCAAGATTCGCGGCAATGGTCGTGCCGCCGTGTTTCTCGCTGATGATATGATCTATCTCGCAACCATAGAAAACGGTCGCTTCGGCGAGGCGGCAATACTCGCACTTGTTATCCGCCCGCGCTATCACAAAGCGGCGCAGGTCGGCGGGAATGTAGGTGACGCTCATCGCGGGTTATTTCGACACGCTCTCGCGGGCGTGAAGCCGTTCGTAAGCGCGGGCTTTGGCGACGCGGAAAATGTGCTCCAAGTGCGCGAAGTGATCGAGTTCGGTTTTTTCGTCGGCGGTGAGCCCTTCGTTTTTTTCGCGGGCGACCAGTTCCCAAACGCGGGCGCGAGTTTGCTCCGACGGCGCGAACGCCACGACTTTCTCCGGCGTGGCTTCGGCGACAAGAAAATCAATAAACTCTTCGTAGGCTTTGGACATCGGTTTCGCTCCTGCCCTGATTATATCGTAGGCGCGAACGGCGCGAAATAAAGGGCGAAAGAAACAAAGGTGCTACCCCGTGCTTTGCATCGCCGCCGCGACCCCCGTAATCGAAAGCAGAATCGCTTCCTTCCACGGCGAATGCTCCCCCGCTTCGTCGCCCGACTCGGCGATATAGGCGTCGTGCGCGTTCATCAAGGCGACCTGCAAGACCGACAGGGGCAAGACTGCCGGGTTTCGCAAGTCCACCGTGGCACGGACAATCGGGGCGTGGGCGAGCAGGGCGTTCCCGGTAACGGCTTCCACCGCGGCGACGGTGCGAGCGTGTTCCTCGGCGAATAGTGTGTGGAACTTCGTGCCGATAGGGTCGGGGACGCGCTTCGCGTAGTGCGCCGCCGTCGCAAGGTCGGCGCGAACCAGTTCTAACTGTGCGTTGTCAATCACGGTGCGGAAGAAAAGCCAGTCGCGGTAGAAGCCTTGTAGCGTGGACACCCGCGCCGCGTCATACGTTTCGCCCGCACCCAAGAAACTTTCCAGCGCGGAGCCTAAGCCGTACCAACCGGGGACGATGTAGCGCGACTGTATCCACGAAAACACCCACGGAATCGCCCGCAGATCGTCCACCGACGCCAGCGTTTTGCCTGACCGCGACACCGGGCGCGACGCAATCGGTAAGCGCGAGATATGCTTGATGGGCGTGGCTTGCGCGAAAAATATCCAGAACTCCTCGTCGTCGTGCGCCATCGCCCGGTACGTTGCCCGCGACACCTGCGCCATTTTTTGCACCACATCCTGCCACGCCGCGTCCTCCTTGATGCCGCCCGACACGGCGACCGGGGCGGACGCTAAAAGCGTCGCCCCAACAATCTGCTCCAAGTGCCGATGCGCGAGGGGGGGCAAACCGTAGCGGAACGAAATCACTTCGCCCTGCTCGGTGAAGCGAATCTTGCCGGTGAACGTGCCGGGAACCTGCGACAAAATAGCGCGGCTTGCTCGCCCGCCGCCACGCCCGACCGTGCCGCCACGCCCGTGTAAAAAGC
>JACMIU010000300.1 GCA_014380985.1 Armatimonadota bacterium
GAGCAGGGCGCGTACCTTTTCGCCGAAGGGATCACCGCCGGGTTCGCGGGTTCGTGTGACGGAATAGCCGCGTCCGGTCAGCGCGTCGGCAAGACGGGCGATTTGCGTGGTTTTGCCTGCGCCCTCGCCGCCCTCGAAGGATAAAAACACGCCTTTCATTACTGGCAACGCTTTTGCAGGGCGTCGCGGTCGTACACGGTGATATGGTACGTTGAATCTACCGCGATATAGCCTTTTTGCTTGAAGTAACCCATCGCTTTGTTGACCGATTCGCGGCTTGCCCCGACGATTCCGGCGATGTCGTTTTGCGTTAAGCGCAGGTTGATGCGCCGCCCATTGTCGGGCAAATCGTGACCGTGCGAGTCGGAAAGTTGTAGCAACTGTTGCGCGATTCGCCCGTAAACGTCTTGCGACGACAACACGCGAATCCACGCGGTTGAGCGGCGGAGCCGTCCGGCAATCTCTTTCAGGAGCGAAAAGGCAATCGCGGGCATGGTGTGTATACACTGCGAAAAATCGCTCGCCGACAAAATCAGCACCTCGGTTTCCTCCACCGCGGAAACGTCGGCGGATCGCCCCTCGCCGTCAATGATACTCAGTTCGCCGAAGAAATCACCTGGAGACAGTACCGCGATAATCGTTTCGTTGTCGTCCTCGATATACGAAACCTTTACCTTGCCGGTCACGAGTATAAACAGCGCGTCGCCGGGCGAATCGCGCTTGACGATCACTTCGCGTTCGGCAAACGTGTGGCGTTTCAGATAGCCCGCGACCAACGTCAGTTCTGTTTCGCCAAGTTCGCTAAACAAAGGAATCGCCGCTAAGGCTCCGGTTAATGACATAGAATAATTTTGAAGCGCGGCATTAGGACACGCTATCTCCTTTCCGTTGAAATCAGGCGATTACGAAAACCGGTTCGGCTCCCGCGATAGCGAGGGATTCACGCAGGGAATACCAGAGTTTCGCGCCGCCTTCGCTACCGAGGCGCGGCAGAACGGCGCGTTCGGGGTGCGGCATCATACCCAAAATGTTGCGCCGTACTCCGCCAATGATTCCCGCGATATTATCCTGCGAACCGTTCGCCGCGCTTTTTTCGCCGACCGTGCCGTCCGGTTCGCAGTAACGGAATAACACGCTTTCCGTGCGGTGCAGTTCGGCTAATGTTTCGGGGGAGCAAACATAGCGACCTTCGCCGTGCGCCACGGGAATAGAAACCACTTCGCCGGGCGTGTACCGGTTGGTAAACGGTGAATCGGTGGTTTCGACGCGCAGGTTGACGGGGCGGCACAGAAAGCGCATCTGCTCGTTCCGCACCAATGCGCCGGGAAGCAAGCCCGACTCGCACAGAACCTGAAAGCCGTTGCAAATCCCCAATACGAACCCGCCATCCTTTGCGAACGCGGCGACCTCGGTCATGATGGGAGCGAAGCAGGCAATCGCCCCGGCGCGTAGGGCGTCGCCATAGGAGAAGCCGCCGGGAACCACTACCGCGCCGATGCCTGCTGGGATAGCGGTTTCGGTGTGCCACAAGAAGACCGATTCGCCCAAGCCCAAATCGTCCGCCCACGCGCACGCGGCGTCGCGGTCGCAGTTAGATCCGGGAAACATCACCACACCGATTTTCAGGGGGCTATTCACGCGGCGACCTCGATACGGTAATCCTCGGTCACGGGGTTCGCCAGCAGTTTGTCGCACATCGTTGCCACTGCTTGCGTCGCGGTCTCGGCGGTGAACGATTCCGGCAGGTTGAGTTCGATGGATCGCCCGATTCGCACATTTTCCACGCCGCCGAAACCCAGACTGTGCAGAGCGTTTTGCACGGTGCGCCCCTGCGCGTCTAAAATCGTCGGCTTCGGCAACACGTGAATAATGACTTTGGGCATAACGGTTTTATTGTGCCACGCGATTCGGGGTGTGTCAAGCAAGGCTATTCCACGTCCGACCAAACAGGGGGCGTTCTCATACACTGCAAAACCGATTGAATATGTGGTATATTCCAAACGTCATGATTGCCGCCGAAACTTCCGCCGGGAAACGTCTACAAAGGAACGCCGCCCCGGTTGCCGCTCCTTCGCACGTTGCCGGACGAAACGGGTTGCGCCAATTCGCGTTGCAAGCGGTCTTTTATGCATTGCTTTTCGCGGCGTGGTGGATTGTCGCCGAACGGGGCATCTTTCCCGCGTACCTGCTTCCCTCGCCGAAAGATGTGGGGGAGTATCTGCAAACCTCGGTCGCCGAAGAAAGGTTGCTCCCGGCAATCGGCACGTCGACACTGCGCGGCGCAATCGGCTATGTGGTGGCACTTGTTGTCGGCACGGTGCTTGGACTCGCGCTCGCCCGTATCCGCCTCCTGGATGATACCGTTGGCGGCGCGGTGGTCGGCTTGCAGTCGCTTCCGTCTATCTGCTGGTTTCCGCTCGCATTAATCTGGTTCGGCTTGAATGAAAAAGCCGTGCAGTTCGTGGTAATCATGGGCGCGGTTTTCGCTGTCACGCTGGCGGTTCGCTCTGGCGTTCGCAACCTGCCGCCGCTCACGCTTCGCGCCGCGCAAAGTCTCGGCGCGACCGGCATCAATTTGTGGATTCACGTTCTGCTTCCGGCGATTTTGCCCGCGTTCCTGTCGGGAATGCGGCAAGGCTGGGCGTTCGCGTGGCGTTCGCTGATGGCGGCGGAACTGTTGTCACAGTCGCTCAAGGAGGGCGTCGGGCATCTGCTGGCGACGGGGCGCGACCTCAACGATATGGCGATGGTGCTGGGCGTTATCGCCGTGATCTTGTTTCTCGGAATCGCCGTTGACCGCATTGTTTTCGCGCCGCTCGAAAAAATCGTCGCTTCGCGCTGGGGCGTGGAGGGCGCGTAAAATGCCAATTGTTGTGCAAAATGTCGGGCGCGTTTACCCAACCGGAACCGTTGCGATTGAAAACATTTCGCTGACGATTAACGACGGGCAGTTCGTTTCGCTAATCGGACCCTCCGGTTGCGGCAAATCCACGCTACTCTCCATGATGGCGGGACTGGACGCCCCGACATCCGGCAACTTAGCCGTGTCAGGGCGTGTCGGCGTCGTGTTTCAGGAACCGGCGTTGTTCGCGTGGCGCACCGTGCGCGACAATGTGTCGTTCGGCTTGCAGATGCAGGGCGTTGGCAAAGAAGAGCGAAACGCCCGTGCCGAAGCCGCGCTGAAGATGGTGCATTTGTCGAACTTCGCCCGGTCATATCCGCACGAACTAAGCGGCGGAATGCGCCAGCGCACCGCGATTGCCCGCGCCTTAGTCACCGACCCCGATGTACTTCTGATGGACGAACCGTTCGGCGCACTTGACGCGCAAACGCGCTCTCTCCTACAATCCGAATTACTCCGCGTCTGGGAGCAGACCGGCAAAACCGTGGTTTTCGTCACGCACGGCTTAGATGAAGCCTTAACCCTTTCCACGCGCATCGTGCTGATGTCGGCACGACCGGGGCGCGTTTTGGCGGACTTAGCGATTGACGCCCCGCGCCCCCGTGACACACAAACCGATCCCTCGCTTCGCGCCGCCTATGAAACGCTTCGGGAACTACTGACGAAGGAAGTAGAATCGGTCGCCCGTGCCGAACACGACCGCGATTGGGAGGGCATGAGCAAGCCGGTGGCAACGGCGGCGGAACAGTTCGGCGCGGATATTTAACGCGCTTGTGGTAGAATTGAGAATCTACTTTCGCAAAAGGAAACTGATTCAATGATACGTTTTCCCGCGCCGCTAAGAAGCGGCATTTTTTCGCTGATTTGCACAAGTGGCGTATTCGCCGCGTTCGGCTACGGTTGTACCCCGACCGTGGCGCAGTCCACCGTGACAAAAGCGGCATCGGCTTCTCTTTCGCCGGTGACGCGCATCCGGTTCTTCCCCGCGCCCGGCGCGGCAAGCGGCATGAAAGGCGGACGCTTCACCGGCTCCATCACCTCGGCGACCAACGATTTCGAGGAACTGGCAAAAATCGAAGGTGATGTCAAGGAGGGACAGTGGAACGAAGTCGCCGTTTCCGGCAAGCCGTTGTTTCGCTTTTTGAAATACGAGGCGCAAACCAACACCGGCGCGGCAATTGCCGAAATCGAGTTCTATTCCGGGAACAAGAAGCTTTCCGGCACGGCGTTTAGCACGGTTCCGGCAGACGGCAAAACCGCAACACAGGCATTTGACGGCAAGACCGATACCGCGTTCGGCGCGAAGGAAGTCAACTATCAGTATGTTGGGATTGACCTCGGCGAGGGGGCGCAGGTAGCCCCGGTTGTTCTGTCGCAGAAGGGCGGGGCGTACCCGAAGGAAATTGCGCTGTCGCTGTCTACCCCGACGCCCGGCGCGACGATTCGCTACACCGTAGATGGCGAAGTCCCCCGTGAGGATTCCGGCACGGTCTATTCCGCGCCGATTCCAGTAACAAAAAGCGGCATCGTTCTCGTCGCGGCATTCGCGCCCGGCAAGGTGCGAAGTGTGCCAACCGTGGCCGCGTACCGCATCGGCGAAACAAAAGCGGCGGGCAAAACCACGACGTTCCACATCGGCAACTCGCTCACCGACACCGTGAACGGACAAATGGAGCCAATCGCGGCGGCGGCGGGGCAGACTTTGGAGTTCCACCGCTTTACGATTCCCGGTGCGCCGACCGATTGGCTTTGGGAGCATCCCGGTTCGGGATTTGGCGATAATCGGGTCAAAGAGGCGTTTTTGATTTACGCGCCGGTGACGCACGTTTTTACGCAACCGTTCGCCGGACATGACCGGAGTATCGAAAACGAAGCCGACTACTCGCGCCGGTTTTTCGACGCGGCACGAGAGCATAGCCCCGATGTTCAGGCGTGGCTGTATATGCAGTGGCCCGCCCAAAAATTGGATGACGCATGGAGCAAAGGGGAAGGTTCGGCGAAAGGACTGGCGGGCGTATCCCCGGCGAAAACGTGGCAAAGCGCGATGCCGAACTTTCTGCGCTACGCCGAGTCGGTACAAAAGAAAATCACGGCGAGCGGCTACAAGGGCAAGCCGGTGCGAATCGTCCCGGCGGGGTCGGCACTCGCCGCGCTGAAAACGCAAATCGAGGCGGGAAAAGTCCCCGGCATGACCGACTTTTTCAAGGATTGCTTCACCGATGACGTACACCTGAACGCGAAGGGGGCGCACATGGTCGCGCTGGTGCATTACTCGTGCATCTACGGCAAAAGCCCGGTCGGCACTGTCGGCGCACTCGGAAGCGGCTTGACGCCGAAGCAAGCAGAAATCTTTAACGAAATCGCATGGGACACAGTGCGAACGTACCCTCCGACTGGCGTCAAGGCGATGGCGAAAACCGTCACAAAGTAGGTGAACTTTTTCGTTCGTTTATCTGTATATATAGTACGGATAGTTGAGTGTGCCGCGCTAAGGTGC
>JACMIU010000301.1 GCA_014380985.1 Armatimonadota bacterium
CCGGAAGCAACACTTTTTTAGACTGATGGGCATAATTTGCCCCGCTACTGTAGCGTTGTCCGAGCCGCGCAGACTGGTTACATTATACCGCAAACGCCCCCTTTTGTTAAATGTGGTATGGCGGCAATCCGCAGACTGACCATCGCTGAGGAGAGTGCCTACGTAACGTCGTTGTCCCACGACGCTTCAAACTTTGCCGTGCAATCACCGACTAACTTGGGTATACTGTGAAATATCTCACACTGCCTTGCGTACAGTCGTGCCGGATAAAATCGGGAAACGGGAGACAAGTCACATGAATCCAGACGCCGCTACCACTATGGAAACTATCGCCCATACCCTTGTCGCCGATGTTGCACTGCGCCGGGACGAGCGCATTAGTGCCGAAGTCGGACATATTCTTTTTCTCGATTTGGTCGGCTATTCGCGCCTTTCGATGGAGGAGCAAGACAGAATCGCCCGCGAACTGCGCTCTCTTGTTCGCTCCACGCCGGAGTTCCAACGCGCCGAGGTGCGCGGCGAACTGATCTGCTCCGACACCGGCGACGGCATGGCACTGATTTTCTTCCGCGATCCGCTTGCCCCCGTGCAATGCGCCCTCGAAATCGCCCGCGTCGTCAAGCCGCGAATGCACCTTCCGCTACGTATGGGAGTCCATTCGGGTCCCGTCACCCGTGTCCCCGACATCAACGGCAACGATAACGTGTCGGGCGTCGGTATCAATATGGCGCAACGGGTGATGGACTGCGGTGACGGCGGGCATATTTTGTTATCCTCGGTGTCCGCCGATATGGTGCGCTCGTTTGAATCGTATGAAAACAGCCTTCGTGATTTAGGCGAAGTGACGGTGAAGCATGGCGTAAAGGTGCACGTTTTCAACTTGCTGATGGCGGACGCGGGCAACGTGGTCGTGCCGGAAAAGGTTCGCACCGATGGCGCGAGTAAAAAAAATGGGAATGGCAAGGTCGCGGCGAACCTGTCCCTGCCGCAAAGTGACATGGCGACATCCGCCGCGAAAGGCGAACGTCCGCCTATCGGCGTCGGTAAAACCGTCTCGCTCGTTTACAAGCGGCGCGGCGCACCGGTGGACGACCGCTTAGGGCGGATGTTGGAAGCCGAACTTTCCGCCTGTGGCTTTGTCGTGAAAGTCGAGCGGCAACAGCAGTTCAGTCCGGCTTGGGTACAAGAGGTCGAGGAGCAGTTCGCGCAGTCGGACGCCGTGGTCTTTCTGCTGTCGGCGAGTTCCTGCGCCAGCGAAATGTTCGAGTACGAGGCGAAACTTGCCACCGATGTCGCGTTGATGGGAACCGGATTAAAGCCAAAACTGCTTGCCGTGCGTGTTTCTTACGAGGAAGATTTAGTCGAGGGCTTGTTCGCCGCGTTCGGGCAAAAACACGCGCCTTTGTGGGAATCGTCCGCCGATGATGAGGCGATGGTGCAGCACGTTTTAGCGGCGTTCACACAAACCCCGAAGCCGAAACTCGATCATACCAAGCGCGAGAAAGCGGGCGGCGCGGTTCCGCTCAATTCCGCTTACTATGTCGTGCGACCGACCGACGACGAGTTCACGCAAGCGATTGCGCGGCAGGATTCGATTGTGCTGGTTAAAGGCGGTCGGCAAATGGGCAAAACGTCGCTACTCGCTCGCGGTGTCGAGGAAGCGCGAAAAACCGGCGCGAAGATTGTGATTACCGATTTCCAGTCGCTTTCCGCGCCCGATCTGGTATCCGCCGACGCTTTGTACCGCGCCCTCGCTGAAAAAATCGCCGACGATTTAGACCTTGACACCCTGCCCGGCGACGTGTGGAACGAGAAGCGTTCGGCGAACATGAACTTAGAGCGGTATCTTCGCAAGGAAGTCCTCGGAGCCATCGGCGAGGTGCCATTAGTTTGGGGTTTGGACGAAGTTGACCGCCTTTTTACCTGCGATTTCGGCTCCGAGGTATTCGGACTGTTTCGGTCGTGGCACAACAAACGCTCGCTCGACCCGTCGGGTCCGTGGTCGCGTCTCACGCTTGCTATTGCGTATGCGACCGAAGCGCACCTGTTTATCACCGATATGAACCAGTCGCCGTTCAATGTCGGTACGCGCTTAACGCTGAGCGACTTCGTCCCGGCGCAGGTCGGCGAAATCAACACCCGCTACGGCTCGCCCTTGTCGCCAACCGAAGTGTCCACGTTCCATGATTTAGTCGGCGGGCAACCGTACCTGACGCGGCGGGGCTTGGACGAACTCACGGCGTCGGAACTCACATTCACCCGGTTCGCCGCCGAAGCCGGACGTGACGAAGGCGTTTACGGCGACCATTTGCGCCGGATGCTACTGTCTTTATCGCAAGAGCCGACTCTGGTGGAAGCGATGCGCCTACTTTTGAGGGGGCAACCGTGTCCGACGCCCGATGTGTTTTACCGCCTACGCACAGCGGGGTTGGTGCTGGGCGAAGGCGTCGGCGACGTGCGGATTCGTTGCCGCGTGTATCAGGAATACCTGTCTCGCCATTTGGCGTAGCGAGTAAGTCAGGAATCGCTTCGGCGCGTAGACGCCAATCGGCGCGAATACCTGATTGCGTTCGTGGAGAAATACCTGAAGTTCAACGCGCAAGAGCAAGCCGATTTTGACGGGCTAATTCAAACACCGGAAGAAAAAAACGTGCAAACTACTATGACCGAGTACGGACGCCGTGGTTACGACCAAAGTATCTCACAAGGTATCTGTTGTTGCTCCTCGAAACGCGCTTTGGCACACTCGCCGAAAACGACCGGCAACGACTGCAAGCCATCGAAAACACCGACAAATTAAAGCAACTGTTTCGCCGCGCCCTTGCGGCGCAAACGGTCGCCGAACTGTTGCCACGAGCGTAGAGCCTGTAAACGTCAATCCCAGAACCGGTACGTCGGCAGGTTTAGCCATGTGCCGAGAATGTTCCAAAGCGAGCCGACGACGAACTGACCGAGCATCAGCCCGAAGAAGAACGGCAGGGCGCGTCGGAAGGCGTTAAGTCCGCCGAAGCGCAGAAGGGTCGCTTTCGCCATCCATGCGAGCGTGAGCGGGAGCCAAACGATGTTCATCTGGTACGACGAGGTGACGGCGTAGGCGAGGGGGTGCAGGGTGAACCACGCGAACCGGAGCCGCGCCCATTGCATCCCCGCCGCCAAGCCGAAGCCCCACGCCGTTGCTATCCATTCCGCCGGGTCGCCTTTCGCCGGGTTCCGCGTCCATGAAGCGATTTGCGCGAACGTTGCGTACCCGTAGGCGTAGCCGACCTTTGCCGCCGCGCCGTTCGTGTACATCAGGTGCAGGAAAATCCAGAATGTCACGAACGCCGCGAACGCCCCGCCGACGAGAAGAGCGATTGTCCACGGTCGCCGCGCTACGCCGGACGCATCCGCCAATTTGTACGATTCCAACTGATGCGGCATCGGGTGCG